>CAZCHT010000121.1:0-13892 GCA_964498705.1 uncultured Bdellovibrio sp.
AAAAGTGTTACCTATGTCTCAAGACTAATTTGTAACCTATGTTTAGACTGGACACCTGGCACTGGTTACGGGTTTGCTGAGGCCGTCGCTATGCTTGAAAATTTTCGTGCTTATCAAAATTCGGTTACTTTTTATCACGATTGTGAACAACTCAAATGTGCCAAACATCTTCGCGATCAATTGAATCGAGCTGCAAGTTCGATTTCGTTGAACCTTTCTGAAGGTAGTTCTCAGTCAACTGCGGCAAATCGAAGACGGTTTTATTACATGGCTCTAGGATCAACTCGTGAGTGTCAAACAATATTGGAACTGGCTAAGGTATCAAAAGAATCAAATCTATCAAAACGACTCGATCAACTAGCGGCACAAATTTATAAACTCTGTAAAAATCAGAAATCTTAACCCGGGCAAGTTAACAGGGCCTGGAACTGTCTGACTGTTTGCCAGTCTGCCGGCCTGACTGTCCACAATTCCCTTAATAAGTTGCCATCGTGAAATCATAAAATCCAGCGTATTAGCTCCTGTCTTAATATCTCTTGCCTCTTACACCAAGGGTGATGGCCCTGTCGCATCCGTCTGCAAAACAGATAAAGAAGTAAAGCTTTAGGCTGATTTTTTCCCCGGTGTTACCCTATAGAGAGTTGATCCAAGCTTTGATTTCATTGATTTCAGTCAACGACAAATTAGGCTGTCCCGTAGGCATATCTCCGGCAACGCCCACATCATTGCCACGTATGCGTGTGTATAGAGTCGAGTTCGCTGGAGAGCCTTTAAAAACCAAACCTTTTTTCACGAAATCATCTGATGAGTAGGCCGACCATGTGGAGTGGCAGCTCAAACATTTAGTTCCGATAATATCCCGAGCCGACACGAATTCGGCAGTACCAACAACTGACCCACCGTCCGAGCTACTTGAGTTTTTCACTTTACCGCAGCTGATTAGGCCCATCACGGCACCTGAAATTGAAAGAACAAAAATGAACAAACGCATCTGCTTTATCATCTACTTAATTATATATCTATTTTTAGCGCCAAGCAAATCTCTAAATGAGGCAATGTGCGATTCGACCTTGGTTTAGCTAACAGTTCTACCAAATCTCATTTTCGTTTAATCGACTCTTCAAATTGTCGTAGTACATTCGTAGCCATCGCTAGAGCCGTATCTGCAGGCATTTTATAATGCTGAGCAAATAACTGAGCAATTTGATTCAGGCTCACCTTGCCGTCAATAGAGTGAAATAAGTCCGCCTGAAATCGAATCAATTGCTTATGTCGCTCAAGTTCGTCAGAGACTGTAATGGGTTTATTTGGGTTTAATAACCAATTCGGTAAATACTCAAAGGGCTCAACAGGGACGTTTTTAACTTTTTTAATTTTAAACAAATAGACAGTTTCATTTCTAGAATTCACTTCACCATCAGAACTTAAATACTTGATGGCAGAGACTTTTTCGCTCTCTAATTCAAAGCCACACTCTTTCCATTGCTCGGCAATTTCTGTTCGAGTTAAATTCATAGCTTCATCTCGATGGGAAAAACCCAAAGGACCAAAGTTAACCCACGAACCTCCGATTTCTAAAAGCTGATTCACTCTTTGAGCCAAAAGCTTGAAACCAAACGGTAAAATATCGATCAACCACGGTGTCACTACTGCATTAAACTGATGATCTTTAAATGGAAGCTCAGTCACATCAGCACAGACCAAATAGAAATCAGATAACGTTCCAAGGTTTGACTTCAGCTCGTATTCCTTCACTACGCTATCCAGTTCGACTGGAGCGGTGTTAAAATCCCAAAGCTTAATACTGGCGCCCTTTAACATTTCATTCGCTACAAGCAGCAATAGCGGATTAAAATCGACCGCCACCGTCATAGGCAAATGAAACTCTTTATGCAGATCCATTGCTAAACGACTGGCACCCGCTCCTAAAACACAAGTACGACTTGGTTTCCAGTTAGGACCGACGACCTCGGCGACCAAATCCATAGCGTGTTGGTTTTCATTCGTCACCCATCCCCAGTCGCGAAATAGATTTTTGCGATACAAATGCAATGATTGATGCGATGGTACCGCAACATCAAATGATGGAGCGGCCGCGACATCCAGACTTTTCAGTATTTGAGCTAATGTTAGATAATTAGATTCATGGGCTTTTTTTAAAACTTCTAGACGTGTACGCGTAGCCGAACCCAGATTTTTTCCGCGCTTAAGTTCTGATTCGATATTGCCTTGGTTTACTTTATGAAAATTTAGAAATTCGTTTTTTTTATTTAACCAATAGGTCTTGTAGTACTCAACATCTTTGAACAACCATGGCAGGTCACCGGTAAAATAAACTTCGCTTTCATTTTTTGGAAATTTTAAAAGAGAAAACAGTTTCGGGTCTATGTTCGGGTGTATGTTAGGTTCAATGGCGGCCATAATTTATTATGGCTTCAAATCACGAGCTTGCCATTCAGAAATTACATCCTCGTGATTCAGATTAGACTAAAAACTAGTTATTCAAAGCGCCCGCTTGAATCCATGCTTTTACGATATCGATGTCGGCAGTTGGAAGACGAGCACCGTTTCTTGGCATAACATCATTACCAGGACGCAAAAGCGAGGTAACAAGGCGCGAACCATTTGGGTTTCCTGCAATTGCAATATTATTGGCGACTGTACTTGCATAGGTAGTCAAGTCAACACCACCCGAAGGAGTGGCACCACTGTGACAGCCCAAACATTTCGTATTTATAATACGAGTCTTGATACTGCTATATTTAGCCTCCAGAGTCGCTGAGCCATCTGGGATAGCGACGTTACCGCTATCATCTATCAAGCCCTCAAGAATCCATTTATTCAATGCTGATAAATCACTTGTAGAAACGCTACCACCCGGAGGCATGCTACCATCTTTGATTACGCGGATGATATCAGAAATCTCTGGCTGACCAGGGATTACTAGACGGTAATACAATAGAAAATTCAAATCTGTGATATCCGAAATACCGCCTTCTGCTTTATCCGGGTTATGACATGTTAAACATTTAGAGCTTAAAATCTCTAAGGCTTGCGCACCCAAGATATCATTCTCTGAAGATGACTTACTAGACTTAGAACTGCTTGCCGATCCAACAGCCGAACAGTTTTGGAAAGAAACAACTAGCAATAGGCATGAAGCCAACATTGCTGCTAGAAACTTTCTTTTTCTTGTAAAAATCTTACCCAAATCCATACGCTTTCCCTTCAACGTGAATATCTTCAAAAGCCTAATTGTTTTTTGCGCCGTTAGTTAACCAGTTCTCTACGTCATTGTATTCTGATGGCGTCAATGTTTTCAGACGTGGCATCAGCAACGACTCAGGCGTAAATTGCGGCAATGTACGACGATACATCAAGCTCACAGCCGTTACGATTTTATTAAAATCTGCATCGTAAACGACCTTATCTTGACCAGGAACTAGAATTTGTTTGTTGCTAGAAATCATCAATTCGTAATCACGAATATCGTAACCACCGTCACGCTTAGTTGAATTATGGCACTCAGTACATGTTTTATCCAAAGTACCGCCACTCATCAATTTCGTGTACGTCATCTGACCATTTGGAGGAACTGGATTCATAATTTTATTATACGCAATTCGGGCTGTAGAGTTAGCAGCAACAACCTGAATACTACCAATTCCGGCCTCTAGTCTGATTGTTAGAACTTTATTCTCTTCAGAACGAATGTCTTTTGAAGTCCTAATTTTGAACGATTTTGTCGTTTCACCGGGCTCAAAACTAAAAGAGTTCGCATTTAATTTATAATCCCAATCGAATCGATTAAAGCTAGAGCCAACAACCGAACGAGCCAAACCTACTTTTGCCGAGTTTACGTTCGGGCAGTTGCCGCCAGGGCATAGAAGCGCGTAAACATCAGGTAAGCAGCTAGCGTTAACAACACCACCGTTACAAATTGGTGTTGTGTCTATAGAGTAAGTAAATGTTACGACCTCTGTAGACGCTTTATCCAAACTAACATTGAAAGTAATTTCGTTAGGTGGGGCTACTGGATCTATATTGCCACCCGCAGACGCTAAGAATGCCTTTGTTCCAGTGAATGATAAATACACTGGTGGAGGCGGAGGCGGAATCACTGTTTTCTCTAACAATTCAAAATCAAAACTAATAGTATCATCTGGGAACATCGCACCGGCGATCGTCAATGCACCTGTTGATACTAACGAGCTAACAGAAGCTTCTGTTGAGCCTTTAGGAATTTTAGAGTCTGCGAAAATAAAGTTTGTAGAGTACTGAATATAGCGATTGTTGATTTTCGTAAAAATACCTTTTACACGAATATCTTCAGTGCCGCCGTAAATACGAGGCGAGTGAATCGAGTATGTTCTATCTGTCCCTTTTAATACTTTTCGAATCATGAATGAAATTTTCGCACCATAAAGTTCTGGCACTGGCGTTTCTTTAATTTGTGAAAGATCCGTCTTGAAAACAAATTCAACACGTTTTTCTTCATTATCATTCATTGCTGGGATTAGTTTTGGGGTCAGAGCGAATGTCGCGCGTTCTTTGATTGTTTGAACTTGCTGGACTTCACCGTTACCACCAAGGCACAAATCATTCTCTGAAAGAGCCTTAATCCACGAGATTTTTAAATCGTTAATTGTTTGTGTGTGATGCGAACCAGAATAAGGATAGTTATGACCATCGCTAATAGCATTAGATGATACTTTGGAATATCCAATTTGCATAAAGTCTTTGTAGGATGTAGTCGTATCTTTGTGGGCGAATTGTCCTTTACCAGGGCCCGTCGAGTGACATGAAGCACAGTTTGTGACTAAGAATGATTGATATGAGCGAGCGTAGAAGTTCATTAACTGATCTTCACACGGCTCTTCACTCAGTTTTGCATAGGACTCGGCTGCGGCCGTTTCTTCCGATTTCGGTTTACCGCAGTTGTTAAATGCAACTGTTAAAAAACTTCCCGCCATCACTACAAGGGCTAGTCGTTTTATTGTATTTATTTTCATTAAGTCCCCCATCGTACGTCAACACACTTAATCAGCTCGAACATTTAAAGCCTGAGTAGATTTCCCCACCTACTCAAACTTTTTCAAATTCAATTTACTACGTTACCCGGCCTTTCTAGCCAGTTGGTCAGGCCTACCCGGCCTTTCCTGTGATCTGGTCAGGCCTACCCGGCCTTTCCGTGAAACTTTAAGATTTTCTCAAGCGCTAAGCTATCGAAGGTTCGATTCGTTTCAGGAATTGCTGACCATAAGTTCATTTTTCCTGAGGCAGCCAGGAAGTTAGCAAACACAGCCGCCGTTGCGATTTCTGCGTTACCACCAACCAAGAATTTATCATCAGCCGCTTCTGCATCTGGATCGCTCTTCATATGACCCACTTGAGAATCTGGAGCTTGTACAACATCCGTAGGATCGTAGTACATCATGTAAATACCTGATGAATCACCACGGTCAGCTGTTGGATCTGTACCCGGAATATCTGACGGAGGTGCGCCCACGCTACCATCAGTATTGATCATGATAAAACCCGGAGAACCCATCGCTGCGAACGATTGCAGAATCTTTCCAGTCAATGTTCCAATTTCGTTATCCTTAGCAATTGTTTGCGCTAGTGTACTACCGTGATAGTCACAACCACCAACTTCGATACCCACGGCACCGCAGTTTCCATTGATCGCATTATAGATCAACGACGCATTAATATAATCTTCTGAGTTTTTAGTCGTATTGTTATTCAAACCCCAAACAGCAGAAAACGCTGCGTTCATTCTTGGATCAAGATCCAATCCCGCTGGGTTTTCAACTAGTTTAGTGTTGTCAGCATTAGCTTGACCTAACAAGCGATCAAGTAGCGATCCACCAGTTAAGCTGGCTAGCTTTCTACTTTGCGCAAACGAAAGGTTTTGCGATGCTTTAAACATATTTGTTTTTTGCACTTGGTTCAATTGTGCCAAACGGTCACCAACTCCCAATGCATTTACAATGTTATCAACGTTGTTAACGATCAACGGCGCTGGCGACATACCAAACGCAGAGGCGTTACTCACACCGATACCATTATCTGTACGACCTAAGTTAGGTAAAATCTTACCGCTCAAACCTGCTTTTTGTAGCAAGTAAAACGGAGCTAATTTATTAGTATCCGAATCGTTCTGGCTTTGTAGCGGCATACTCACAAAGTTAGTTTTTGCTAATGCTGATGAAGCCGCACCGTTAACTAAACCTGATTGAACACCGGCTAAGAAACCGGAACCGCTATAAAACGGAGGTTGATTTTTAAAGTGACCAGTCTTTACGATTTGGCTTACTAAGTTAGCTGCCGAACCAAGACCATTTCTGCCATAAGTTGGAAGTAACTCACGACCTTCCGTTAAGAAGATGTTGTTACCTGCTACCCACCAACCGCCATTGGCGTTGATGTTTACGATAGGTGGAAACTTAGACGCTTCACCTATTTTACAAAGTTCTTGAGCTTGAGCGATACCTGCTTTCGCAAATGTCGTCATCAAAGCTGACGGAATCATATAAGACATCATCGGAATCGCTCCGGATGCTAAGAATTCACGTCGAGTTACCGGTCGTCGACCGTGGTACAGTTTCGGCTTATTATTATTGTTATTTTCCATATCCATCCCCAATTTATTATTTAATAAAACTTTAAATTATCCCCAAATACCTAGTTCAGAAGCGCGTTTAAACTTGCCAGCATCGATGTACACATCATAATTGCTGCTTTTCGCGAGGCACCAGCTTCGCTAGAACCAACCGATGAAACGATGGAACTAATAACGAGGCTTTTCTCTTCTTCTGAAATTTCATAATCCTGCCAGCACGACAAAGATATATTAACCGCCGCATTAGCCAACTGAGAATCAGAAGGCAATGAGTTCGATGCTAAATTCCAACCCGCAAAAATGCGAGAACCCTTAGCGATCTCTTGATCAATAATATCGTTGCACACTTCACCAGCAATACTATGCACAGCCATCAAGTATGGGGCAGTGATCGAAGTCACAGCACCGTAAGTTCCGATTGAACTTTTCTTGTCGGCATAAACACCTTGAGTTAACTGCGAAATTGACTCTAAACCTGTGCAAGCGGCAAAGTGCTGAACGATATTAGTCGTTCCTACTAAACTGGCTGTTTTAGAACCTGGAATAACTTCGATTTCATTTGGATCCTTACATGAAGAATTCAAAGTCGAAGCTATATCTTCAGACCCCTGAGGATAAAAACCTCCCTCAGCGCACCCATTACCAAATACGACTAGTGCACAAACCATTACAACTGCGGCCTGAAAAGCCCGTACTAACCTTTTCACCTTGATCTGATTGCTATTGCTCATATTATTTTCCCCCTAAACATGATTCGTTAGCTACAATTTTTTGAAACAGGTATTTGATGTTGTAGTTACGTTCCGCGCTAGAAAACTCATCCGCTACCTTTTTAATGAAAGCATCATCTTTCGAATCCGCTTCCCGTTTACAAATAGTGAAGAACACACGTTTTGCCATACAACGTGGGAAAGCTTTACTTTCCGCTAAGGCCTTACCGAAATCAGCAGGACCTTTTCCTGAGGTACGCGTCCAACCAAAGTTAGTTTTATTCGTACCGCTATTGGCATCATTCACCCATTTATCATCGGTCAAAATACGACCATTGATATAGGTTTCTTCATTGTGATTCATTTTACGAGTCACTCCAGGAGCATCTGGGTGAATACGCATTACGATCGAACCATCTTCATTTGCATTGGCAGCTGTTGAATTCGGAACCAACGCTGAGTGCTTTAAGAATCCACTTGAGAAAGTCATAAATGCAAAGGCACCTTTAAATCCATCCAAGATTGTATGGCATGCTCGGCACGAAGTCGTAAACTTCGCACGACTACCACCTGGATTTCTATCGATATCACGACCAATCACGTCCTCTGGACCTGATGAATCAGCCGCATTTTCAATAGGCGTACATGTAAATTCGCGAAGCGAGAATTCAACGGCACGACGATTAGTACCTGCTATCATATGAGCCGATGCCCATTGACGTGTTGTGAGCAATCCAGCCGCCCATGAGTTATCTACGGCTTCAAAAGTAATGTTGTTGATGTTATTATTATTCGTGCTCGAATTTCCATTAGAAGTACTTGCCTTTAAAATAATTTGCTTACGCTTCATCAATACAGCTTTTAAATCGTAGCTAGATAAATCTAATGCTTCATAGTGATTGTTCGATCTTAAAATATCATCCACATCATCACTTGGAACCGCTGCTTTTGTTGGATCCCCTTGATAGAAGAAGTTACCAGATAGTAATTCCTTCGCCGGGATATCATCACGTACGGCACCGATGATTGTCGCCGTAAAGTCATTCAAAGGAGCCGCAATCGTTTCATCACGGTTACTCATTTTATTAGCAAAGTTTCTTACAGTAATATTGAAGAACATTGGGTGATCAGTCACCAAGGCCGCTGCACCAACTGGGTCATACGCATTCAACTTGTCTTCCATTTGCTTCAGCAAAGGATTGTAAATTGGTGTTTTTGTACCAGTTAAACGCTCGAAAATTTCAGATGCTTTGATCAAATTCGCAGTACGCGCTACATTCACGATCGGGAATATTTCGTTTTTCACGATCTGATATGAGCTACCCAGAATTTCTTTCTCAGTTAAAGCTTCGCAATAGATAGCTAAACGGTAAAGCTTACCTTTCCAATAACGATTTGGATTATTAGCTTCATTTGAACTCGAAGCGATATTTTTAAACGACTCTGGTTGCGATAAAATACTCGTTGTAGGAATATAATCATTACCTACGTTCAAGTAAGCTGCTGTATTCCAGCGACTAAAGTAATTCGCTCCCGTTCCACCGTTAAAACCTTGCTGCGTATTTACAGCGGGGTATATATTGCCATTTCTATCTGTTAAATACAGAGTCGCAAAACCTGAATTTTTGTTAACTGTAAAAATAATTTTTTGTTTATAGCTACTAGCTGGACGACCAAGGCCTTGAATCAAAGCGGCCGTATTCGAACTCATCACTGGTTGAGTAAACAAGTAATTATTTGCTGCAGAAGTTACCGCGCCCATGAAACGGTCACCCATTTCATACACTTGGCCCAATGCAAAGTTAATTTTAAACTGAGTAGCATTATTCACCGTGCGATTAGTGAAGTCGTTAGACATACTCACGATACGAGATGGTTGCAAGTTACGAGTTGCGTTGTTGTCGGCAGGGTATTGACCCGTGCGTTCTTCCACCGTTTCGTTATTCTCGATCACGGCTTCAATAGTTAAACCCGTTGTTGTCGACTTACCACACTCAGTATTAAGTTTAGTGGCCATGTTAATCGAACGAACAATAGTAGAACCTTTTAACCAAAGGTAACCGTCATTGTTAACGTCACGAGCCCATGTAATTTTCGATCGATCTGTCGCATACCACTTTAAACGAAGAGGTGCTCCAAACTTGGCGTTAGCCTTATCTGGAATCTCTACATTCATGTAGTTCGGATCACCCGAATCATTTGTAAAAGCATCTTCAAAGTCGTAGTGTACGACTGCTTTGTCATTTCTCGTAGCATCCGAGATATCTGCTTTAGAGATAAAACTTGCAAAAACAATCAAAATCAGAATTTTTTGCATATTCATCTTGTTTCCCCCGAAAAAGTTCAAACTAACCCCAAGTACCTAAAACCCCAGAACAGAACGACTAACTAGAACTATTTAACTTCATAAACATAAACCGCACCGGCTTTGGATCTAATATCCCCGCCGTTAGAATATGTTTTTGTTTGCGAAGAGATCACCAAAGTAGGTGTCGCCGCTCCGCCAAGTACATTCATTGAATAACTAAAGCCTTCACCGTTAACACCGTCGTGGCTGCGCTGTAAGAATGTGCGCGAGTTGTAATTGCCAGTTCCTGCTAACCCTGTTTTCAGATATCGACTCACAGTTCCTGAAGAACCGGTTCCACCGCGGCTACCCACGTAAACGGAATCTCCGACAATCGCTACTGAAACACCGTATCTCTCTTCAGCAACAGAACCTTGAATAACTCTAGGGGCAGTCGCTGCAGAATAATCATTATAATAAGCAATGGCACCGGCTACGTTACCTGATGTTGCATTCTCGTAAGCACCAACAACCAGGGACGAACCATCAAAGCCTATTGCCTGACCAAAGTTTGCCTGTGAAGTAATTCCTGCTGGAGCGTATTTATTAATTGGCGAACCAAAACTTCCACCGCCAGCGTCGTAAATATGAACTGAACCAGCGTAGTTTTCATTTCCTTTGTAAGCGCCCACTAACAAGCGACCGCCTTGGAAAGTTACGTTAGCACCGTAGCCCATAACAGACGCTGCGATTGCTGAACCTTCTTGTGATGCTGACGGCGTGCGCGCAGCACCTGAACCGGCACCATATAAGCCAGAATTTAAAGAATAGATATAAGCGCGGCCGCTGCCGTATGCATCACCGATAGCAACGCCATTCGCTGATGTGATCGCGATGCCAGAACCAAACTGCGCAATCGGAGACACCGGGCTATTGATAACTTGGAACGCGCCCGAGATCATGTTGCCATCTAAATTATATAAATAAACGCGACCTGGATAACCAAGACCATCACCCGAAGACGCCACAGCTAAAAGGCCTCCACGAACAGCAACCCCAGTTAACACGGTACCATTACCGTTAGAGCCTTTGATCTTTTGGAAGAAAGTCCAGTTGCCTGATACCTTTCTAAAAATATAAATGTAACCTGTATTGCCTTCACCATTACTAACTGAAGCAACCCATTCACCGTCACCCGCAACCGAAGTACCAAATAATGAGTTCGCTGCTGGTATAGATGCTGGACTTGCAGCCGCCATAATTTTAGTTAAGTTATTTTCTTTCCAACAGTTATTCTCTGAAACAACTCGAAAGTAATAAAAACCAGACGACATCGAAGCATTACCCACATTAGAACCTGGATAATTCGGGCGTTCTTGATTCAAACCTGTAGTAGCCGCTGTTACGCGAAACTTATAATAGATACTGCCATCTACGCAGCGAGTGATACGTGCCGTATTGTTGTTATCGACACGAATATTATAGTTAACACTCAATGTGTTTGTACCCATCGTAAACTGAGTACCTTGCTGGTTGTTTCCAGTTGTTCTGCGCATTATAGTATCATCCATGTAATCAACTGCGCGAGAACCTGTCGCTGTTCCTACAACCATTTGCTGACCATTCGTATCAATACCTGAATTAAATACGGCGTCTTTTCCAGACTCGCCCGTCACCATCGTGATCTCTGCTTGAGTCTGAAACGTACAACCATCAGCAACAGTGTACTTAGAAGCATCAACACCTTGGCTTGCATCTAGAGTAATAGCCATAGGGTAATTGGCCGGATTCACGTCACCAGAACCTGCATCTAAACCCGATTTAACATTAATAGTTTTACTAGCGAAGTCTGCCGCATTAGTAACAACGGGCACTTTAATAGCTGACTTACAACGTAGGCGTTTTGCAATTTCGGTATTGATCTCGGTTTGAGTAGGACCTGTTGGAGACGTTGTTCCACCGCCAGTACCTGTGCCGGTACCCGTTCCTGGGTCGGTCCCAGTACCCGTTCCTGCGCCAGTGTCAGTTCCTGTCCCAGCATCTTTAACGCCGGAATCGTTTGTAGCGGAAGACATTTGTGCTTCATCTATCTCAAACTTACCTTGCGAGCAGTTTTGAAACGAAATCAACAGAACAGATAACGCGGCTACAAAAGACGCGCGTCTGAAATAGTTTTTTCGTTTTAACTTTAATCGTTCCAATACATCGTTAATGCGATTAATAGTTTTCAAAGTTCCTCCCCACAAAAGTCCTACACCCTCTCGATCAAACGACAGTCGATAAAACGAAAGTCGTTAGGCGAGAATTTGCCAGAACTCTTCCAGTATATTCGGTTTATTTCACATATTCCAAAGCCTATAAGTTCAATAAAACGTTCAATAAGTTTTCAATTACGCCCTATCCTAGCGAAACGATTTACGATTCTCATCATGAGAACTCGGAATAAATTTCGAAAAAAACTTTGACTGTTTTGAACTGAGAAAATCGCTCCATTTTGATATGTCAAACTTCCAACTTTGGTAGGGAAACTGTTTAGACATGCGACAAAAACAACAGTTGTACCAATATTTTCGAAAATTCAGTTTCTCTATTCTGTTGATACTACTGTCTTATATTGGGAAATCGTCGCATTTCTCTACAATAGCGCTCAAGAATGCATCTAGCGAAAAGCAGATTTTACCAGTACTTTACTGGATTCATGCGCCAGATGTTGTTTCTATTCACTTCTATTTTCTTTATTTTCACGTCTGCGCACGCAGAACCTGTACCGTACGTTGATGAAAATGAAATTATTCATCAACGACACTCTATGCTTCAAACACACACAGGTTATAATCAAACTGAAATCCACGCTGTTCTTCCTCGATTAAAAAAATACAGAATCAAAGTACAAAAGATCGTAAATGAAGTGCTTGTGGGCGATGTTACCTTTTTAGATCCCGCTATAGAGGCCAAAGATCCTCAGGGATTACTTCTAAAGAAAGTAAATGTTTTTCATATCGATAATCTAGAGCCAAACTCAGAATATCACCTTGAGTTAGTTGAAAAAGGAAATGAAACTGAGACTTTTAGCGGTGATCGCAGACGATTTAGAACTCTAGATCCCAACAAATCGGATATTCGGTATACGGCCGCTTCGTGCCTATGTGATGAGGTTCGCTACAACGATACTAAGTTGCCAATTTGGACGCAAAAACGCTTAACAAATCCAGACTTCATGATGCTTTTAGGTGATGCGACCTACGTGGATAGTTTTGATGTCGTCAACAAAACGGAAATAACTCCACTGAATATTTGGCAGCGCTATTTAGATAGCTTCACCGACAGTCCGGGAACAAAAATGTATCGATTAAAACCGGTGATTTCAACCTGGGATGATCATGATGCCTTTAACAATTCAGATAAATACACACCGATTTTAAAAGACGCATTAAGTATGTTCAATTTACTCTACGGTGGACGAACTCTACCTGGAATTATCGAAAACGGACACGACGGCACCTACAAATGGTTCACTTATGCCGGTGTCGATTTTGCCTTTTTAGATGCTAGGACATTTCGCGAAAAGTTCGATACACCAGAGGTATCTCACCGCTACGGTCACCTGGGTGATATTCAAGAAGAATGGTTTTTCAAGAAAGCCGGCGCATCTAAAAACTTGCTCGTCATTGCCAAGGGAGACATGTTTGGATCAGAAACTATCACTGCGACCGGCGCAGATGGAGCCATCAAGCGGATCACAGAATCATTTTATGGTGATCACCCACTGAACTACAAAGAATTCATGTATCGCTTAAAAACCCTACCAAATCCTTACGTTTTCATCACCGGCGATATCCACAGAGCTTCCTTTATCCGCCACGGCCCCGAGCAATCAGGTGCACGCAACAACCCTTTCGTCACCTCCGAATGGATCACAAGCCCGCTCTACAGCTATCGCTACAACGCAGATGATGAAAACGCGCCCGGCTGGGACGACAAAGATCGCTACGCTACAAAAAATATTTATAATTTTGGAGTTTTTTCGATTTCAAAATCAGTATCAGGATTCAAAATCGATGTTGAAATCAAAGGACCAGGAACAAAAAACAAAGACGGCTCAAAAGCCGACTGGACAAAACCCGCGCCAGCGGTTTTAACTGATTCTCTTGTATTAAAAACAGCCTATCCACGAACCTCGTGTGAGTTGTTTTACTTAGCGAAATAGGCATGCGAAGCGCGGGGCTTTTAAAAGAAAAAACTATTTTTTAATTTTCTTTTTTTCATTATT
>CAZCHT010000122.1:0-13422 GCA_964498705.1 uncultured Bdellovibrio sp.
AATCATAAATACCTCTTAATGATAATTTTCAATTTTTACGTAAATAAACTCGCCGGCTTTAAACTTAAAAGTGATACACCAAGGAAGTTTTATAGTTACGCTCCATTCGTCTTTACGATCGCCCTTAAGCTTATGCAGCCTAATATTGGGCGGCTGACCTTTAATCTTTAGATCATTGATCTCCGACGTTCCGTGCATAATAGTCATTAAAGCCTTAGCACGAACCCAAGATTCTCGCGGAAGCGATTTAGAGCTATCAGTTTCCCAAACATCCTGTGCGATCTTATTTCCAAAGTTACGAATCATGCGTATCCTTATTAGTTACACTATACCACATAGTGTAATAGCTAGCAATAGCCTGAATGAAAATAGCTCTACCGCCACAAGCGGAAAACCCCAGAGATTCAACATAAGTATTTGATTTTACGGTGATAAAATTTGATGAGATCGAATGTGCGAAGTAAATTTAACCGGCCCAAGCGATCGCCCGACCGGTTATTTAAAGAACAATAGAATCTAGTTTACTGCTGCAGGAGCTGCTTCTTCAGTAGCTGCTGGTTTTGGTAAAGATGGTTGTAAAAGTTTAGCTTCTAAAAGAACGCTAACTTTAGCTGCGCCATTTACGTTTTTACCTTCTTTGTTTACAACTTCGTAACGACCAGAAGATTTTTGTGTGATTGTGAATTCTTTAAGTTTAACGGGAACAAATCCAGTGAATTTTACTCGTGCTGGTTTTTTTTCGCCTTTTTTTACTGCAACTTTCTTAGCCATGATGGACTCCGTGTTTAGTTCAAACGTCAGCACCATTGCTGAGTTCGATAATTAATTAAATTAATTGGAGTTCACTTGTAATGATTTACAGGCAAAGAGGCAACCTAATATACGCAATCTGTAGAGATTATCTTATTCCCCAAAAAGAAGAGTCCGAAAGAAGTAGGTCTTTTATACTGGGGTTTATGCCAGGGGTCATTTAAAGCCAAAAAGGCCGTTTTAAGCCATCCTAGGTTAGAGAGGTATAAATCCATGAGTTTAATTATCGGAAGAGCAAATAAAGGAAATGTAATTATTTTGGGAGACACCAAGCTCACATTTTATAACAATAAAAATTCAAACCCTTACGTCGATGGCTGCTTAAAAGTATATTCAGTAAACGATACCCTAGCATTCGGCTTCGCCGGCACCGTTGAGCACTTTGAAATAGCACTTGAGGAACTTCTCCAATGCAAAAGTCCTGATGAAATTGCCAACGTAGCTTTAAAGTTAAAAAGCGAGAAACACTTGGATTTCGATTTACTTATTGGAGAAGCCGGCAACGACTACCTTACACTCCTGAAAGGGAAACAGATCACTAAGCAAATCGTAGGCTACATTGGAGATAAAGACGCTTATGAAAAATACCAAAGTAATTTCAATTCTAACAATGGCGCGATACCACCCGAAGAAGGAAGGGCAAGTATCCAAATTTCCCGCCAACCCGAACCACTCTGGGAAAACGAAATTTACTCGAAAATGTTTCATGCATTCAAAAATACAATTACCAACGCTAAGATCCCTAGCGTTGGTGGGATTTCAGTCCCTTTATGCACAGACAAAGGCAAATTCCGCTACATGAACTACGTGGATATTATTTCCGATCCCTTAGACTTATCTCAATTTTCCGACAAACCCAAAGTAATTGAATTCGGGACAGCAGAATATGGCTCATTCAGTGTAGAATTCAGTGATACTTCTCCTCATGGAGGATCTCCAAAAGATATAGGTTTTTATTTTCTGCAGGGAGGATTTGGTCTAATTTTTTGTGAAAACAAAAACATGCTTAAAAAGCCGAAAGTTATTTTAGCTAAAAATCCCGCGTATTGGGTTTTAAATAGTTCTTTTGAATACGGATCAGGAGTTGCTTCAGGATATGCGACCCCTGATCACTGTGGAATCGCTGGAGAGCAACTTTTAACCACCGGAAACTGGAAAGACGCTTTATTTTGCTACGAGCTAGGAAAAGATGACAAAAGTCTTCCAAATAGACCTGCCGTGTATGACAGATTTATGTCGGGATATGCGGTGGCTCTCTTCAATTGTGGTAAAACGATAGAAGCCTTAAAAACACTTGAAACTGCTATTGCTGCTAATTCAATTTCTCCTCGATGTGGAGAATACTTGGCAAAGATACAGTCTGCTCTCCAACTAAAATAAAAAACAAATAATTACAAATTTATATTTTCGACAGAAAGAAATTTGCACTGGCTGTTTCTAACTGAACTTGTTTTGGAAATACCGGAGTTTGTGAAGAGAGACTTTCTCTTTTACAGGCTCAGGCGCAGCATGGATGCTGTATTAAGCGAAGCGCCGCCTGTGAGGCCACGATGGCCGCCCTGGAAAAGAGAAAGTCTCTCTTCACAAGCTCCGGCCTCGATTCGAAGATAAAATTTATTTAGCTACATCTAAGCCGAAAATTTCTTTCAGCTCTGGTTCTTGGAATAGATCGTTGCCTTTAGTCGCTAACGATAATTCTTTAAATAGAAGAGTACGTGCTGTATCCAGCATTTTACGTTCACCGAAGCTGAGTTCTTTGTCGACTTTAAGTACGAAAAGATCTCTTAATACTTCAGCGATTTCATAAACAGAACCCGTTTTGATTTTTTCCATGTATTCACGGTAACGGCGATTCCATGTTTGATTATCGATTTTAACTTCACGTTCTTTAAGGATACCAACAACTTTGTCGGCTTCTTCTTGAGATATAATTGGTCTAAGTCCTACTGATTTAACATTGTCACGAGGGATCATGATTTTCATGCCTGTTTCAATGATTTGGACGGAATAGAATGTCTGTTTATTACCTAGGATCTCTTTGGTTTCGATAGCAAGAATACGTCCGACACCATGTCCAGGATAGACCGCATTTTCACCAACTTTAAATGTTACCATGAAACCTTCTTTCGAAAAAAGAGCGAAGCATCAACCGAGAGAACTCTATCAAGATTGACACGTTTTATCAAACCAATCCGCTCGGCATTGAAAAGATTACCCCAAACAACGCCCCTGTTCGCTCTGACCTGCAGAGCCTATCACAGAATGCCGCTAAAGCCTTCTAAAAACTCAGAAATTGTCATTTACGCTGTTGTAATTTTTGCTGATCAAACATCGAACACTCGGTTTTGATTTTTGAAACTGCGATCGGCTTAATTCCTAAGCAATTTCCACAACTAAAACCTAACATCAGTATCAAAATGTCCTCTTGTCTGTTGGCACAAGCTCTGCTTTATGTAGTCGCATCAACAAATAAAGGAGCCAAAATGGGGAAAAATTTAGGACTACTGAGCGTTTTGCTTATGTTTTCATCATCTCTGTATGCAGGAAGTCTAAGCGTTAAGGTAACGAACCAAGTTGTGAATGCGAAAGTGTGCAACTTGCCAGCTGGGGTTAAAGAAGTTTACTTCCAAGTTGGTCAAAAGGGTTATGCAAAGAACGGGATCGAGCAACGTGAGAACTCGTTTGAAAGCGGCTGCGCGGTTAAATCATACAACAACGTATCCAACGACCTTTTCTTAAAAGGCGGCGAAGTTGTAGCCTCTTACACTAAAGACGGCAAAAAAGTCGTTATGAACGCTGACATCCCGGCTAAACAGCCACTAGAACCATCTCCTATTGTAGTTCCAACTCCAACACCTCGCCCAGGCACAGAGCCAGTGATTACCCCGCGTCCGGGAACAGAGCCAACACCGACGCCTCGTCCAGAGCCAACTCCGGTTTTAAAAACAACTCCAGATGATAAGGTTCGTACCTACGGTGAACAAGCCGCTAACTTTATGGCCAATCGCGTGGTGGAAACGTACGGTCAAATTGAAAACTACCGTTTCAATTTTTACCAAGGCTTCAGAAAACAATCGAATCTATATGCTAACTTAGGGATCGCGGTAGAAAGTCTTCCTGAATACCATAACGGTCTTCAAAATGGCTTATCTCAAGGCGGCAATGACGGATTACAAAGCGGTCGCAATGAGGGTGCACGCGTAGGCTCTGCGATGGGCCAATCTCAAGCGCGCGCGCGTTTCCAAAACTCAGTCGGCAATGCTCCGGCGTTAAACGTAGCTGCGGGTGCTCAGCCAACGGGTGACGATTTCCAAGGTTTAGGTTCGCCAGTGGCTCAACCTGACTTTGCCTCTCAGTTATCTTCATACAATAATGATTTCTTGAATGAAACTCGTCGAGGCTTCAATGTCGATCTAGCCGATGATATTTTATCTGATATTTACGGCAACAACTGGAATTTATCTGATTACTATGGTTGGACTGATTACAGATACGATACTTTGTTTTCTAGTTGGAAAGCAGACAATGCGTTCACATTACTATTAAATAAAAAATTAGTTCGTGAAAATTCAGATCCAGGCAAAATTCAAGCTAACAATCAAATGGTAGCGAAATACCGCGAAATCACTGATGCTAGCCAATATTCTGATGCCGATGAGTCTCGCCAACAATTCAAATATGAATTCGTATCTCAGTACAATTCTGTGATCGGCAGAAAATGGAACAGCGAAGTTTACGGTCGTCCTAATTACGCCGCTCAAGCGCGCGGCGAATACTACTTCGTACAAGCCTTAAGAGCGTACGCTCAAAAATTAGGTCATGCTCGCGGTTATGGCCAAAGTTTCTCGGATGCTAGTCGCCAAGGTTATCAACAAACCGTCGGCGCTGCTTACCAAGATTCATTTGCTCAGACAGTAGCATATTACACTAACAATCCAGTGATTGAAAATGTCCGTGTTCAAGTTCAAAACCAATCGGGTTTAACGACAGTGTCTGTATTAGACAGCATTTTCCCAAATGTTTTAGAAGCGACAAACTTAGGTAAAGTCGCTGGTGTAGTGCAAGTGACTCTTTCAGGTTCTGGTATTGCAGCTCTTCCTGTGGGCGGCACGGTATCTATGGATGTTCCGGGTTTAACTCGTGTAACAACGCCTAAACTTTTGAACACTCCGGCGCAAATCGCTCAGAACGTAAAACCTAACAAAGCGTTGACTGTAAACATCAGCATCCACGCTGGAGGACAAACCTACAGCCAATCACAACAAATTATGGTTTCATGGGCACAAACTGTGAAACAAGCGGCTGTTGATGCCAATGTCTCTCGTGAAGCGTCTTTAGCTCAGTACATTGCGGCTCAGTTAGCTCAAGAATGGAAAGACAATGGTTTGTTTGACGGCAACGTTTATGACAAGAAACCTCTTGAAACACTAGCTGGTCAGTACGTACAGTTAGTTCAAACTTTGCCAGCGGCCGAGCAAGCTAAACTTAAAAAATACAACTCAGCGATGACAGCTGGTTTTGGTAAAAAACCATTCCTTTTTAGTGGCAAATGGAAATCGGTAGAAGGTTTGTTCAAACAAATCGGCTACAAAATGCCCTAGTTCCTGAAACCTAACAGTTAATGACGTAATTACTTAAAGCGCCGGCGATCCCGGCGCTTTTTTCGTTTACAATGTAAAAGTAAGTCACTAAGCGGCGACGCCAAAAAAATCTTAACACCTTAAGTGTTTTGCCTGATCATAATTCCACTCACAAAAAGAATTCAATTACTAGAATTGAATGAAAAGGATATCGTGGAAGCCATCATATTGATCACTGACGTTGTCGAGAAATTAATTTTGTTAATCATGTTTTTATTATCGATATGGTCGATCAGCATTATGATCGATAGAAAGAAAAACTTAAACTCACTTATCTCAGTCGACGATTTTGCAAAAATTAAATCTATTTTAACTGATGGGGCAGGAATGAGTTCTGTTAAATTAGAAAATCTAAAAAAGTTCGCCATTGGTCCAACATCCTATTTAGGACGCGCATTCCAAAATATTTTAGCCACGTCAAATCAACCAGAAGCCATAGATCGTGTGGTACTCGCTTATACTCGTGAAGAAAGATTGAAACTTGAAAAGGGACTAGCTGTTTTAGCCACACTGGGGTCGAATGCTCCGTTCATTGGATTGTTCGGTACTGTGCTTGGTATCATTCGTGCGTTTGCATACCTTGGTTCACAATCAGGTTCATCCGCTGTCATGAGTGGCGTGTCGCAAGCGTTGTATGCAACGGCCTTGGGTTTGTTCGTTGCGATCCCTGCGATTATCGCGTTTAACGTGTTCACGCAAAGTGTGAAAAAATTAAATTCGCAGCTAGATACACTTAAAGATCTTTACGTCGCACAGATTCTGGGCGGGAAATAGTTATGGCTGGTTCAGTTCCCGACAGTAGCAGTGAAGATTCAGGCATTATTTCGTCGATCAACATCACGCCTTTCGTTGACGTTGTTCTTGTACTGCTAGTGATCTTCATGGTGACAGCCCCGATGCTGGTAAAAGATATTCTTGAAATCAAATTGCCCAAGACTTTGACTGGTGATGGAAAAATGTTGCAGACACTAGGGGTGGCCGTAAATAAAGACGGTAATATTTTACTTAATGGACAAATCACAGATGAAGAAGGTCTGCGCGTGGCCGCTAAAGAAGCGCTAGGGAAAGATCCGACATCACAAGCTATCATTAGTGCCGATGTTGAAGCCGCCTATGGCAAAGTCGTTCGCGTAATTGATTTGCTGAAATCAAATGGCGTTGAACGCTTTGCTGTTCAAATTGAAAAAGAGGAAAAGAAGTAGTGTCCATTAACTGGCGTCATCCTTTAGTTCAATCGGCGCTGTTACACCTTGTGCTTGTACTTGGTGTTGGTCTTATATTTTTCAAACCTAAATCGGAAAAAAAGATTGTTCGTTTTGAAGTATATGAAAATGTTAAAGTCGTTCCTAAAACCTTAAACTTAGAACCGCCGAAAGCGGCACCGGTTAAACCCGTTCCTCCCCCACCCGAGAGTAAAAAAGTATTCGGTGTCAGCCGTAAAGCTCTGACAACGACGGCGACGGATTCGTCCACCGCAGAAGTAAAATCGGGAAATACCGTTGCCAAAGAAATGGATAATTTAAAACTAGATCCCAACGATGCAGACTCATTGCCGATTCCAGCCGATGAGTTTTTAGTGACCTCAATGCCTGTACTAGTTTCAGAAGTTCGTATTCCTTATCCTGAAGAAGCTAAAAAAGCAGGTATCGAAGGACCAGTGATTATGGATTTACTTATCGATGAACAAGGTAAGGTTCGACAAGTGAATTTAATCAAGGGACCTGGCTTTGGATTGAACGATGCCGCATTGGCAGCAATCAAAAATTTCCTGTTTCGTCCAGCGCGTATTAAAGATCAATCCGTCGCAGTAAAAATTAGATACACATACCGATTTGTTTTAGAAAATAGATAGAGGTGAAAATGAAAATAGCTCTTTGCTGTCTGCTAGCCGCTGTAGGTTTGTATGCACAAACAAATGAACCCGCAGCACAGGCAACACCAGTTGAAACCGTCGCTGCTGGCACACTGACTTTTAAAGGACGTATCCTAGAGAAAGGGACTCAGTTAGCTTTAAAGGAAGTTAATGTTTTTCTATTACCTCTGAAGTTAAAAGCACAGACCGATAACAATGGTGACTTTGTTTTTAATAATTTATCTCCGGGAAATTATCAATTGGTCATCAATCTTTCTGGATATAAAAAACTCGAGAAAGATATTGCTCTTGATGAAGACACAAAAAAACTAAAACACTACATCGAAAAAGAATCCTACTTAACTTTTGAAACCACCGTCGTGGGCCAAAAACAGAAACGTGATCAAACTCAAAAGACTTTGACTCAAGAACAGTTTTTAGGAATGCCTGGCAGCGGCGGTGATCCCGTCAAGGCCGTACAAAATTTACCCGGTGTAAATCGTGTTCAAGGATTTAGTTCACAAGTTGTTGTTCAAGGCGGCGAACCTAAAGATACATCGTACAATATCGACGGTCATGACATTCCCATCGTATTTCACTTTGGTGGATTAACATCTGTCGTGATGCCCGAAGCTTTAGGACAAGTGGATTATTTATCCGCAGGTTACGGTGCCGATTTTTCGCGCGCTACCGGCGGCATCATAGGTTTGATAACACGCGATCCAGAGCCAGGAGAACGCACAAAGAAATCGTTCTTCTTTGCCGACAATTTGAAATTGGGTGGACTGTATGAAGCTAAGATTGATGATAAGAGTGATTTCTTAATCAGTGCTCGTGGTAGTTATATTGGACTGTTTTTAGGCGCGGTGGCCAAAGGCCGGGATGATTTCAATTTAACAGTGGCTCCTGAGTTTTATGACATTACTGGAATTTACAACCGTAAACTGGATGATAAGCAAAGTTTCCGAGTCGTCACGTTAGCGTCTCGAGATACCTTGGCGTTCGTTTTAAAAGAGCCGGTTAAAACAGATCCTGCCTTTCGAGGTAAGTTTTATAACGAAACTCAGTTCTATCGATTTATCCCGCAGTGGACTTATAAAGTCGACAGTGAAACACAGTACAAAGTTTCAACCGGCATCGGGCAAAATCAGTTAGTTGTCGATCTAGGCGAGCAGTACCTTGCGCTGAGATCTAACGTTTTAACGTTCAGAGCCGAAGGCGAAAAAATATTCTCGCCGACTTGGGTTTCTCAATTAGGTTTAGATAATTTCTATAGTGAAGGCACGGCCAAAGTGAAAATCGTTCAAGCACTGAGCGATGGAGGGGTTAGCAATCCATTCTCATCAGGGGAAATAAAAGAACAAAACACACGATCAAACCAAGCCTTTACCGGAATCTACAATCGTCATGAATTTAAATTAGAAAATTGGACATTGATTCCGGGCGTGCGTGTCGACATGTTTCAATCGGCAAGAGAAACCTACCTAGCACCCCGTTTAGCGGTAAAATATAACTTAAGTTCATCACTATTGTTAAAGGCAGCTGGTGGTCGCTACTATCAACCCGCGGAAGGCCGCGAACAGGATAAAGTTTTTGGTAATCCAGATATCAAAGCTCCCCGTGCCGACCATTTGACCATTGGCTTTGAAAAAGACTTCCGGCAGTCGTCTGATTCTGGTCTGACGTGGCAGACAAGTTATTTCGACAAGTGGTTAGATCAACTTGTCGTTCAATCTTACGGACAAGTGGAACGAGATGGCGCTCTTGTAGATGAAAACTACAATAACACTGGCCGTGGCCGTGCTTACGGAGTCGAAAACCAACTTAAATGGAATGATGCCAATTGGGATGTTTGGTTGAGTTATACATGGAGCGAAAGTTTCCGCTGGAGCAATCGCGTGGCGAAATACAAACATCAATATGATCAAACTCATAACTTCAATCTAGTCGCTGGCAAAAAGCTCGAAAACAACTGGAAGATCTCGGGTCGTTTTCGCTATGTGACTGGCAACCCCTATACACCCATTGTTGGCGGAACGTTTGATTCCGACAATGACGTGTATTTGCCTCAACGTGGCAGTTTCTATTCGGAACGTTACAAAGACTTCTATCAGGCTGATTTACGGTTTGATAAAAAATGGATTTATGACGAAGAGATTTGGACACTCTATCTAGATATCCAAAACGTTTTCAATACAAAAAATACGGAATCCATCGAGTATTCATATAACTATTCAAGCAAAGATTTTATTTCTGGCTTACCATTTTTACCGGCGTTCGGTATCAAAGGAGAATTCTAATGAAAAAAATATTTTTATTTTCTATTTTTGCGATTTATTTAGGATCATGTTCCGATTCAAAACTGCCAAAGTATGTGGAGCTAACGGACCTGCGAGTGCTAACATTGATTGCTGACAAGCCCGAAGTCAATCCTGGTGAAACGGTTTCGATTACACCGATCGTGTCAGATGTTGCAGAAACGACGTCTTTATCGTTTCAAGCGTTTGGTTGCATTGATCCCGGTGTGTCGTTAGGAGCAGAGCCCACGTGCGCCAACAATCAAACTAAGGTGACTTTAGCTCAGAGCACGATTACATCGGCTACCAATAGCGATATGGCCCAGAATTTTACAGGTACGGCGCCCCCATTTGCGGCGGTAATACCGATCGATGCAGTTATTTTTAATCAGCGATCCGATCTGGATAAATACAATGGTGTTGGCTACCTGATCGAGTACACGATTTCAAACACACGCGGACAGTCTGTGAATACGGTCAAGCGTATCCTTGTCAGCAATAAAACCAGCGGCGAGAAAAATCAAAACCCTGTCATTGCGCAATTACAATCTAATGGCGTCGGTCTAGGCAATACTGAGTTTCCACTAGGCGGCAAATTCACCATCGGTATAGTTTTCAATGCCAGTAGTTTTCAAATGTACACACAGAAAAAAGACGACGGAACTTCTGAAAACAAATCAGAAGAATTAACGACGACATGGTTCATCACTGATGGCGTTTTAAAATACTTCCGAAGTACTAATCAAGAGACCAATGAATACGAAGCTCCGGCGTCCGTGCCTACGACTAGAAAAAGCTTCCTGATTTCTATTTCTCGTGATTCTCGCGGCGGCGCCACATATAAAAGAATATGTGGCGGGTGCTAGATGAATTTAACATTTTTATTCTGTGTGTTGGTTGCCTTAACAGCTGAAGCCAGTAAGGTTTACTGTGAACATCCCGAGGATTGTCCTCCTGCGATCAACCAACTTCAGTATAAAAACAAACGCTGCACGGCTTTTTTAGTCGCACGTGATTTAATCGCGACCAATCGCCACTGCCTTCCGGAACATATGAACAAAGAACGCGAAGCCTGCGATGGCATCAACTTCGTTTTTCCGAAATCTAAGAATCATGAACCCGAAGTATTAAAATGCAAATCAATTGAATTTCTATCAGAACCACTCGTTCCAAACTCTGTAAATGTAGATCTTGCGATTTTACGAAGTCAGACCAGCACTAATCGTGAACCATTGACATTCTCGCAGGATGGTTTTCAAAATGAAAAACAATACACGATTTATAAAGTAGATCCCAATTTAGAAAACGGCGGTGGTGTCGTCGTAAAATCCAATTGTGATGCCATTCAAAACTCTATTGTTAATCCGTACTTCACCTCGGACAAAAGTCCCATCGTAAATTTCATCCCCTGCCAAGTCATTCCAGGAAACTCGGGCTCGCCGATTCTTTCTTCGGGTAATGAAGTCCGCGGTATTATACATTCTAGTTCTGACGGCAAGCTGGCTGAGTTATTTGAAAATGAACGCCGCAAAATAGATACGAAAATATACTCTGCATTCGGAACCAGCTTTGCCTGTGTCCATTTAGATCTATTTTCCTACCCAAGATATAACCATGAAGCCTGCAAAGTAAAAATCAACACCGAGTCGACACGACAACTAGGAAAACAAAAGAACGATGATCTATCCGAGCAAATCAACAACCAAGTTAGAACTGAATTCGATAAATTCTCTGAAAAGCTAAAAACATTGAAGAACGAGAAAATGTACCTTTTGCAATGGAGATTTGGTCCGTACGACCGGCAACTAGAACGCCAGAACCATTTCGTGTATGCACCGATCTGCTATAATGAAGAGGCCTTTAAAAAAGAACCTGTCGAGCGCCTCAGTTTGGATTTACTAGAAATTGAATTGAAAAATGAGATCGACACAAGATTACGCTATAAATTCAACGTCAAAGCTAATATCTATAAGAACAAAATCTTTCTCGAGATGAAACCAGATCAACGATTAAAAGTAGATCTGAACTACTCTTTTAAAACCAAACAGTTTTTTGTAGAGCCATGCAAATAACTAAAGTGTCTTAAATCCAGCCAGCGAATTTCTCTCGTTTTGAGACACGCAAAAAATCGATTAAATCACCAGAAATCAACGTCTTACTGTCCTGACAGAATTGTCACTTCGTCTAAACTTTAGACACCCTTTTGTAATCTTTTCTATTTAAACTAGCCCTGGAGCATCCGTTCGGATTGCAATTCACTCATCTGAATCGAAATCCCTAAAAGGAGATTTTATGAAATTGATGAGCTTGTTACTTACAACATCTATGGTCCTTCCTCAATTCAGCTACGCACAAAGCGGTCGCCCAAGCGATGTCGAGATGGCAGCGATGAGACAGCACCAACAAAGCCAACCGATGGTGCCACAGATATTGTCTGTAGATACAAAAAAACTGTATTTAAACGACACGGCCAATTCTAGCCGCGCGATGCGCTCATCGTTATCAGCTAAACGCGAACAACTTTCAAAAACTCATAAAAAGCTAGGTGATGTCCGAGACCGTGCATTTACTAACATGGATAAAGACTATAATTTATTGAATCCAGAAACAGGAATGACATTCTGGGAAGAATTTCAAGCATTGAAAAACGGCGACCTAGATGTTGTAACTTCTAAGTATCCTGATCAAAAAACGAAATTGAAAATAGGGAAATTATTAAAACCAGATCTAATTAATTTACTTCACTTTATGACTTGGATGCGCGCGAACGGTCTAACTACATTTAAATCATTAATGGCTAACGATAACGACGGCATTTTGGAATTAGGAAAATTAAAAATCGAGAATTCCCCGTATGAAGTTGATGGGCCAACCTATGTAATCACTAAATTTAAAGACGTTGAAAAAGCGTTAGCAGACAATGAACTTTTCAGTGTTAGAAACTATCACCAACGCATGAAAGATTCTGTTGGCGATTTTATGCTGGGTAACGACAATAAAGCAATCAATCACGAACATACATGGTTACGTGGTTTGATCGATGTCAAAGAAATGGAACCACGCATTCGTCCATTAGTTCGTTCTATCTTTGAACAAGAGATGAAAAACCTAGAACTAGTAAAAATGAATCCGTACACTAAGCAATTAGAAGGTAACATCGAGCTTATTAATCATATCGCTCGCCGTGTTCCAGCTATCCTTACTATCAAATACTTCGGTTTTGAAGGTATCTCTCCAGAAAAAATTATGGAATGGTCACGCGCTACTCAAGATGATTTCTTCCATAACGTAACTGGAGATGAAACAAAAGCAAAAACTGCTGTTAAAGCTGGTCAAGAAATGCAATCTCAATTAACGAAACTTGTTGATAACAAATTCAAAAACGTAGCTTCATTAGCTCAAAAGCCTCGCGAAGAACAAACGATCCTTGATCGTATGGTTATGACGATTGGTGATATCAATGATCCAAGCTTAAGCGAAGACGATCTTTTGGACATGGTTAAAGACAAAGTTTACATATTAAAAAATGACACTGAAGATCTTTCAAAATTGGATAGAGCTACGATCATTAGCCGAGTTAAATCGCGCGTTCGCACTAACTTAATCGGTACACTGGTTGGCGGTTTAGAAACGACACAAGCAGCTATCTCTCAAGTTTTAAATTTAATCTTGGGTGATAAAGACTTAACTAAAAAAGCACAGGCTTTATCTATGACGGCTAAAACAGGTCGTCAACAGCAACAGCAATTCAATAACTTGGTTTGGGAAGTATTACGTTTCCACCCTGTTAACCCAGTAGTCTTCCGTTACATCGAAAAAGATA
>CAZCHT010000123.1:0-13378 GCA_964498705.1 uncultured Bdellovibrio sp.
TAAAGACATAAAAAAAGCCTGACTAGCCGCCCGCCGGCAGTCCTCGCCGAGCGCCGAGCGCCGGCTGTGGAACTCGTTTTTTTCATGTCTTTAAAAAGAAAGATTGCAGAAAAGGAAGACCGAGCATGCATCGGCGCTTCGGAAATAAGAAACCTCTTCATTTCCAAAAAATTAACCACATCGCAGCCTTTTTTTGGCTATATCTCTGCGAGTTTCGTGGGTTCGAATCAGAAGTTATATTTGGGGAGAAGTGGATGTGCAGTTCAGTCCCTTTGCTTAAGCTAAAGGGACGAGGCTTGTCGAATTATTTTCCTAGTTCGTTTGCGATGTGTTCGGCGTGGTAAACTTTTTTCAGAGTTTCCATGATCGCTGAGCTGTGGACGGCTACTGCGCGGTTTACTGAGGCGTCGAAGCCGTAGTCGCCACCAAGTGACTGAATGTTGCCGTCGAAGATGAGGCCTACTACTTCTGCGTTTTTGTTGATCATTGGGGAGCCTGAGTTGCCGCCGATGATGTCGTTGGTAGAGCAGAAGTTGAATTTTTCGTTCATGTTTAGTTTTGATTTAGCATCTAGCCATGTTTTTGGCAGTGCGAATGGTTCTGCATCTGTGTGACGTTCAAATGCGCCGCCGATGGTTGTGAATGGTTTTACTTCCTGGCCTTTTTGCTGATAGCCCTTCACTTGGCCAAATGAGGCACGTAGCGTGAATGTTGCATCTGGGTAGCGTTTAGAGCCGTAAACGGCGAATTGTGCTTGGGCTATTTTTTCGCCGGCTTGTTTGATTCGCGTTTCAACTTCATCTTCGTATTTAGTTCTAATCGCTCTCGATTCAGAGTCTAGGGATGCTGCCAAGCGGATCATTGCATCTTGAGAATCAGCGATAGCTTTCTCGCCGCCATCAAATAATTTTTTGCGAAGAGGGACGTCTTTTAGTTTTGTGCCTTTTACTAAAGCTTCTGCTAATTGGCGTGGAGATTTTACGCCCAATAATTTTTTAATGTAGGGATGATCGGCGCCTAATGTTTCACGTGCTTTTGTGAAAGCGAAGGTAAGATTTTCGATTTCAAAATCATCGTAAATAGGGGCTTCGCTGAAAAGACTTTGTTTTAACTGCGGGATGCTAGCTTCGCTGAATTCGCGGAAGCGTTTTTCATTTGGCTTAGGAAGTTCTCCCGCCGCGCGAACTAGGGTTTTGGCGATTCCGAAAAGTCTTGATCCATACGCCGTGCGCTCGATATATTCGTGGGCTTCAAAGATATTGCGATAGTCTTTGTACGCAGCGGCCATGTCGTCCCACGCTGAACCGAACTCTTTTTTCCATTTAGGGTTCGCATTGATTTTCTGTCTCAGCTGTTTTTCTTCATTAACTTTACTAGCGAAGAATTTTTGATCCAGCAATGCTTGCAGTCCACCTTTTTTGGCTTTTAAGCCGTTCTCTATACCGAACAAACGGCCGGTCGCATAACGCTTTTGTTCAGCACCACGTTGTTGAAACTGGGTTAGATTACCGCGAGTTTCTGAAAGATAGATCAAATCGTTGATCATGCGAACATCGCGCAAGAATTCAAGTTCTGCGACAGTAAGCAAACGTGATGTTTTTCCTGGATGTCCTGTCACAAACGTGAGTTCATTCTCGGCAGCACCATCCGCTGACCATTTGAAGAAGTTTTTAGTTACAAGGGGTTTGCCTTGTTCATAAACCCGAAGAAGCGACAAATCTAAATCGTAGCGTGGAAAATTGAAATTATCTGGATCGCCGCCAAAGAATGCGATCGCCAATTCTGGGGCGAACACCAAGCGAACATCTTGATAACGTTGGTATTTGTACAAATGATACTGACCACCGTGATAAAGCGTCACAACATCACAGCGAATGGTCTCAGACCCGCCAGCGCACTCTTTTTCAATATCGGACATCGAAGCTTTTAGTTGTTCGTTGAACTCTTTACCTTTGAGCTTGCTCGTTTTAGCTTTGATTTGCGCTGTCACATCCTTGATGTCGATCAGTTGATTCACTTCGATTTCTGGGCACTTTACTTCGTCTTCACGTTTTTTAGCTAAGAAACCACTAGCTACGTAATCCTTGCCTGATTTTGAAAGCTGCTCGATACACGAGTGGGCACAGTGATGATTTGTCATCACTAAGCCTTGGCTGGAAACAAAGCTTCCTGAACAGCCGCCGGCCAAGCGAACAGATGAAAGGCGAACGTGATCAATCCATTCCGTAGACGGGGTGAATTGATATTTTGCTTTCAGCTGTTCGGTTGGAAATTGATTAAATGGCCACATGCCTTCTTCAGCTGAGGCTAGATTAAAAATAAATACGGATGCTATTAATAGGGATAACTTCATAGATGAATTCCTACTGTATCGGGTTAGAAACCCAATTGTTTTTTCAGTTTTTCGGCTTGTTTTTTAGCTTCTTCTTCAGCTTTCTTTTCCGCCTTCTTTTTTTCTGCTTCAACTTTTTGGCGTTCTTCTTCTACACGGCGATTTGCTTCGGCTTGAGCTTTTGTTTTTTCAGCATTTACGCGATTTTCAATATCGTGTTTGGCCTCATTGATTTTGTTTTCAGCCAGTTTCTTTTGATTCTCTGCCTGCTCTTGAACTTTTTTAAGTTCGCCTTCTGCTTTTGAACGCAATTCATTAACTTGCTTTTCAATTTGTTCTTTTTGCTTGTTAATTTCGGCATCTACGTAGTCTTTGATTTTCTTTTTTAACTCTTCAATTTTAGCGTTGATCTCTTTTTCAAAACCGTGCTGAATGCGTTCACCTAGGTCAGATGTAATATCTAGATCAAAATTAGGCAGAGTCCCTTTGCCTTCAGCCACCATGCTGGTGGTGCGGGCTTCTTTAAATACATTAACAAGGATGCCTTCCATATCTTTGTTTTTTGCGGTGACTTGGTAGTCGACATCTTTGAACTGATTTGTAATTTTTAACGAAAGATCTTTGTAATTTTTCAATTCGATATTTGAATTAACGCCGCCAACAGCAGAAGCAAAGCTCATGGCAATGTCTGGTGTATTCATGATTTCCTTTGCCGAAATTACAAATGATCGTACAGCAAAGGTAGAACTAATGATGGCGTCTTTAGTTCTGTTGTCGAATTTAAGTTTAAAGTCGATACCTTCAATTTTTTCAGACGGGAAGTCGCCAGCGATAGATGCTATAGTGGGTTTTCCTGTTACCAGTTGATTCGTTGTAACGTCTGTAATTTCACCTTTTAAGTTTCCGGCTTTGGAGTTTGGATCACTTGAGTTCAGTTTTGAACTGATCAATGCTTTTTTTAGCCAAAATGTCGGGTAGGCGTTTAATTTGCCGAACTCGTACGTTATTCCTTTTTCGCGAATACGCGGCTGAATTTTAACTTCAGGTTTATCATTTTTATCTACCAAGTTTGGTGGTGCGTATTTGTAGAACAATCCTTTGTAGTGATTGATTTTCGCTAGGTAGGGATTCGTGTAACGTTTGAATAAGGTCATCGCAATCGACTTTGCATCGATTTTAGGAATTTTAAAGTGGGCTTGTAGATCTTTGATGTCTTGTTCGATCTGCGCGCGGATATCTTTTAGGCCTTCATCAGTGACCTTAAGGTCTTTATCGAAATCAGATTTAGTCGCATTTACTTCATCGATCTTCTTTTGGCCATCGGCCATGATTGCTTGAACTTCCGAAATACTTTGTTGAACTTCTTCTGGCTTAGAGAAACCAGAAGACTTAACCTTTTTTAGGCGATCACCCAAAGCTTGAAATTCAGCCGGTTTAGGAAGTTTCTTTAAGCGTTCTTCCCAGTCCTTTTGTTTTTGTTTAAGCGCCGTTTCAAACGCTTTCATTTTTTCTTTAGAAACCAGTTTGCTTTCTAGTTTCGACATTTCGCCTTCGCCAGACGATCCCGTCATCATGTTGGCAATATTACCAAATACATTGTCGTCGTATTTTGTTTTCGCGCTTTCAAGAGCTTCGTCTTTTAACTTCTCTGCCTCTTTTTTCAATGCGCTTTCTTTTTCAGGCTCAGGTGGTTTTACTTTGCCTGGGTGTTTGCGAGGTTGATCAAACGAAATGTTTTCGATGGCCGCTTCGTTGATTACGAATTTCATACGAAGAAGGGCATCCCATAATAGAGAAAATCGAATCTCGCCAATATTTAGATTATTGTGAGTTGGTTTTTCTGGATTAGTGATCTCGATACCGCCAATTTTAATGGATGCATTCATAAAACTAGTTTCTAGCTGATGAACGTTTACTTCCGCGCCTGTCGCTTGATAGCCGACAAATTCGGCAAGGCTACGCATATTAGCGTCGAAGAATAATTTAAAGTAAAGACCGATCAATACGATGATAATGGCCGCAGGAACGATTGCTTCCCAACGGATTGGACCTTTACGTTTTTTCGGTTTCTCGATGGCTGGTGCTGTTTTTAAATCAGACATAAACTGTTCCTATCCGTAGAGTGAGTCGTACTTAGTGTACCAGTTGTAAATGCTAGTGGCTTTGAACGCTTTCCAGGCTTTTGTAGATTTGAATCGGTCTACAACGAGAATTCTGTATTTGATAATCATTGCGCGGAAAACAAAAAACATAATAGGTGCTAAAACGATTGAAAGTACGAGTGAGCCCATGATGATCGAGTTATTGAATCGCGTGAATGGCATGATCGGCATGTTGTACATATCAACAAACATGTCTCTTAGAGATGGATTCTCTAAAACTGATTTACCGATTTCATGTGACACTGGATCCACCAGGTAGGCTACAAACTTGAAAAAGAATGCAGCTAGAAATGCGGCGCCCATTTGAATTCTGAATATGAATATCAATATCAGAACTAAGGCAGTTTGAAGTGAAAAGAACGGAGCAAAACCTAAAATGAGTCCGCAGGCTAAGCCGGCAGCTAATTGGTTGTGTCCCGTATCCGAGTTCAACATTTTTAAAAAATTAAAAAGTTGCTTAAATATCAGAGTCATCAGTACCTCTTTATTTGCTGTTCATGAGTTCCATTTCGATAGCGTCTAGGTTATCCTTTTTCTTACTTTTAACCAAATAAAAATAGGCACCGATTAGACCAAAAAACAAAGATAACAGTTGATACATGGTGATGACAATAGGTCCTAGCTCAGACGTTTTTCCTAAGTACAAATTGTACAAGAAAAAGAAAGCGGCTTGGCCCACACCGACTCCGGCCGGCGAGATGGGAATTGCCGTCGCCATGAATCCGATGGGTGTAACAAGAAAGTAGGTTGATAAACGAACATCAGACCCGATACCGCTGTAATGTCCGATTAAGACCATTAATAAAATCGCAGAGGTCTGGCTTATGATACTAAGGACGAATACTTTGGCTAAAAGTTTAAACTGAGAGCCATAGAGCTGACCTGAAGCGTAGAGTTTCAGTAGCTTTTCCTTCAGCGGCAAGAAATCAACAACGGAATGAACAATGGCGCTGACTTTTGGATTTTTTGAAAACAAGCAAAATAGACCAACGTTAAAGCACATGAAAATCAAGGCGAAGAAGTAAAATAGGTTTCTAAGCACATCTATCGACATGACGTGGGTGATATCAAATACCATCGCCATCAGAGCCATAATGATAATCGTGTAAAGACCAAGCAGTCGATCAACGAAGACCGATGAAATCGCGATGGCTTTGGATTGTGGGTGATCTTTGTAAAAGTAAAATGCTTTTACGACATCACCGCCGACGCCGCCAGGCATGGCAAAGTTGAAGAAGATGCCAATCAAAGTCAGTTTGTATAACTCAAACGATTTTGGGTGCAAACTTTGTGTTGAAAGAAGCAAACGCCAGCGTTCGCTGATCATGAATAAATTTAAAGCCATAACCACGATGGCCATCGCTAGAAAATCCCAAGTGAAGAATAACTTCAATTGGGCGATATTAAATTTATCTTGTTGTACTAACCAAAAAATGATCCCGAACGCGATAAGTATTTTTAGTGCTGTACTCAGGATCTTTTTGTAATTCATGAACTACTCGTAGCTAGTTTGGTGTGTTGCCAAGATGGCTTTTAGATTTTTAAGTAAACCACTCAGATCTTTTAATGGTAAAGATGTTGGTCCATCACACAGTGCTGCGTCTGGATTGGGATGAGTTTCTAAGAAAATACCATCCACACCAACAGCCATCGCTGCGCGAGCAAGTACCGGAACCATATGGGCACGGCCGCCGCTGCTCTCACCTGTAGCGCCCGGTAATTGCGTTGAGTGTGTACAGTCCATAATAACGGGGAAACCTAAATCGCGCATTTCAACTAAACCAGTCATATCATTGATCAATCGATTGTAGCCGAAAGTAGTTCCGCGTTCACATAAAAGAATATTTGAATTACCCGCATTTACGGCTTTTTTAGCAATTGATTTCATATCCCAAGGAGCCAAGAACTGTCCTTTTTTGATGTGAATCACTTTGCCTGTTTGGGCAGCAGCTACTAGCAAGTCAGTTTGGCGAGAAAGGAATGCTGGGATTTGAATTACATCCGCTACGCGTGACATTGGTTCTACTTGAGTCGTTTCGTGAACATCCGTGATTAGAGGGACATCAAGTGCTGTTTTAATTTTCTCTAATGATTTAAGTGCGGCATCGACGCCGGGGCCACGAAAACTAGTGGCACTTTGGCGATTTGCCTTATCATACGAACATTTTAAAATCCAAGGGATGTTAAGTTCTTCCGTAACACGTTTGATTTCTTTGCCGACTTCTAGGACCATGCCTTCGTCTTCAATGATATCGGGGCCGGCGAACAAAACGAATTGATTCTTCAAGCCCCAAGTGTAAGTACGACCGTTGTATTTGAAACTAACTGGTTTTGCTAAATCTTTAAATGGCGTCATCCGCCATTTATGACATAACCTTTATGACACTATCAATAATTTTATCTTGTGTCGCTCTGTCCATATCTGGAAACATTGGCAAACTGACCACATGATCAGCTGCTTTTTGAGAATGAGTCCATGAGCCTTTGGGAGCCAAATTCTCTTTGTACCATGGCTGATCGGGCATGATGCGAGGGTAATGAACCACAGTTGGAACGCCTAGTTCTTGCATTTTCTTTTGGAAGTCAGCGCGGTTAGGGACCATGAGCGTGTATTGAGCCCAAACGCAGTCGCGATCAGACGGTACAAATGGAGTCGAGAACCCCGCAACTTTGATTTGAGACAGTTTAGAGTTGAAATAATTAGCAATTTTTTGTCGTTGTTCAACTTCCCAGTCATAACGATCCATTTTTGAAAGAAGAATGGCGCATTGGATAGTATCTAAACGACCGTTTATCCCTAAACGAGTGTGGTAATAGCGAGATTCTGAACCGTGTTCACGGATTTCCTTCATCGCTTTGTATAAGTTGTCATCATTTGTGAAAACCGCGCCGCCATCACCATAGCAACCAAGAGGTTTAGCTGGGTAGAAACTTGTGCCGGCTGCAATAGATAAAGCACCTGATTTCTTGCCTTTATATTTAGCGCCATAGCTTTGTGCTAAATCTTCGATCACATACAAATTGTGCTTTTTAGCAATCGCATTGATTTCGTCCATGTCGGCAACCTGACCGTATAAAGACACAGGCATGATGGCTTTTGTTTTTGGAGTGATTAGGGCTTCTATTTTAGTTGTATCGATATTGAATGTTTTTGGATCGATATCGCAGAATACCGGTTTAGCGCCGGCTAAAACGATCGTTTCTGCAGTGGCGATAAACGAAAATGCGGTGGTGATAACCTCGTGGCCAGCGCCAATTCCCAGTCCCATCATTGGCAATAAAAGGGCATCAGTTCCTGATGCGCATGCGAGTGCGTATTTAGCGCCTGTATGTTCAGCTAAACGTTTTTCAAGCTCAGCGACTTCGGGGCCATTGATGTAGGCGCCGCTTTCTAAGACTTTATTGATGCGTTTCTGAACGTCATCTTTGATGGCGTTGTACTGAGTTTTTAAATCAATAAATGGAATCATAATTCTCCTCCTGATTGTGGAGAGCGCTTTGAAAACGCTAACTCTTCGTTCTCCGCGTTCGGTTCCCTGCGATGGCGGACGGCCAGTCTGGCTTTGCCACGCCTCAGTCGCCTCACTTGTGCGGCCTCGATTTAGCGATTTCAAAGCACTCTTTGCTTATTAGATATTATCTTAATTTGAAATAGCGGAATCCCCAAAACTTCTTTTTAAAAATGTGGAAATTGGCACCGTCGGTCTAAGAGTGTTTCCAAAAGGGAACGTTGTTTTTTGTTCACAAGCCTTGTACTCTGTCTAGGATGAAATCGTTTCTAATGACACTTTTCACTGGCCTTTTTGTGGGCCTAAATGGCTGGAGTGCGTACTCCAATTATAATTCTATTTTGTTGGGTGACCAAGCGGCGGGCCTGGGTGGCGCAGCTACAGCTCTTGTCGGCGATACGTCGTCGGCGGCTTTTTATAATCCTGCGACCCTAGCTAGACTAAACGGAGCTTCTTTTTCGGCAGCGGTAGGTATCTATAAAAAATTTGATACTAAATATGGAGCCGAGGATGATTTCACAAAAGCGTCTTTGCGTGTGAATCAAGGTTTCTTTAGGTCCTTACCAGCCTCAACGGGTAACGTAATTCGTGTGGGTGAATATGTTCTTGGGCTTTCGATCTTGGTTCCTGATTATGATTCTTATAAAGGGGACCTGTATAAAAAAGACAACAACGTAAGTAATTTAACATTCGTTGATGAGTCGCTTTGGGTCGGGCCCAGTATTTCGCGTGAAATTTCTAATACAGAGTCGGTTGGTATTACGGCGTACTATACGGCTCGCAACTTTACGCAATCAAATACGGACTTAGTTTACGAATCGGCGACGACGGCGACGCTCTACACGAAAGAAAAAACAATCACAGAGAACGCGTTAGTTTTTGTGCTTGGCTACTTCAATCAGCTGAATAATCAGTGGGGTATTGGTGTTTCTTTTCGACCTAAAAGTATGCGAGTCGCCGGTGTTGCCACACTATTTGAATCTAATACGCAAATTGATACGAACACAAATTTACTATTAGTGCAAAATCGCAATGACCCAGACAAAGCAACGCGCGTTGTGATTCCTGGAAAAGTATCAGTTGGAGCCACATACCGACCTGACAATGCATCGCTATTTTCGTGGGACGTGTCGTTGCATGAAGGGATTAGCTACATCGATCTCGAGGATGAAAACTTGGGACGACAAATTAATCATCGCGCGATTTACAATGTTTCCATGGGATATGAGCGTGCGTTGATAGAGTGGCTGCGTTTGCGAATGGGATTTTTTACGAATTTCTCTTCGCATAAGGAACCAAATTTTGATTTAGCGCAACAACAAGAAGACAAAGTCGACATGATGGGTTTTAGCGCTAATGTTGTATTCATCGCAGGTAAGCGTATTGGTTATACATTCGGTGGATACTATACAGGTGGAACGGGACGTTCGAGTCAATACATTCAGAAGAAATATGATGTCGTAGCAAAAACTCAGCACGTTTTTACGATGCTTGTTGGAACCGCATTTTATTATTAATACAGGTGGAAAAAATATGAGCGAAAAAAATGTAGTCATTATTGATGTAAGAACGGTGGCTGAATACCAATCTGGTCACGCCCAAGATTCCTTGAATATCGATTTCTATTCTCCGACATTTGCTGATGAGATTAAAAAACTAGATACTGGTAAAAGTTACCAGCTGTATTGCCGCTCTGGGAATCGCAGTGGGCAGGCTGAGGGCTTGATGAAGTCTATGGGTTTTTCTGATGTTGTTAATGTTGGGGGGCTGACTGAGGCCACTCAAAAATATTCCTTCGAAGAAGCAGACTAGTTAAAAGCGATCCCCTTTTCTTTTCGAGGGCGAGACTTCTCTAAATAAAAATATTAAGGCTGGTGGGGATGCGTTCCTACTTTAAACAATGACTTTGCTAAAATCCTGTCTCGGGCCATCGTGGCCCTCGGGCAGCAGCGGGGGAGCCGCCATCCATGGCGCCGCTGAGCCGGATTTTAGCAAAGCCATCGTTTAAAGTAGGAAGATTGTGCACATTTTTATTTAGAGAAGTCTCGCCCTCGAAAAGAAAAGGGAGCTTTTAAATATGGTGGTGGATGCACTGGGTGGTGGCTCAAAAACCGAGAAGAAATCCATTGAAATTTAGGTTCAAGAAATCGAATCAATAACTTTTCCTGCGCTGTCGAACAAAAATGGATTCAAAGCGTTGATCATTTACCCGGTTCAAGTCCGCGAGTAAAATTGTAGAATCAAACTACGGCTTCAAAATATTGATCCTAAATAGTGAGTCAAGACAACGAGTCAAAACATCTCGTCAAATTTTCAAGCCAAACAGACGACTCCGGTTCTCAAAATAAAGTTCTCAATTTAATTTCTCGATAGGGTATGAACACTCGATTTATATTCTCGTTCCTTATGAATAAATCGATCGGGAGTTTTCCTTAATATTCGATTATACCACCCACGAATAAAGCTCTGTTTTTTGAAGTCTTTTTTTCTAATTGAATTGCATAGACTTTTTTATTTGTACAATCTTCCTCTTTGGCTGAAGGACATTGGTAAAATCCGGCTCAGCGGCGCCAGGATGGCGGTTCCCCCGCTGCTGCCCGAGGGCCACGATGGCCCGAGACAGGATTTTACCAATGTCCTTCAGCCAAAGAGGTACGCGCATCGTTCAGATAAATTTTGAAATACTATTCAATTAGAAAAAAAGAGTTCAAAAGGCAGTGATCGCTTTATCAATAAGCTTTGCCAGCAACAAAATTGCGAATTTTCTCGTCAGAAGTTTCATAGGTTACCTGAATGGGATTGCAGCAGACTTCGCAGTCTTCGACGTAAACCTGAGGGCCCCCTTCGTCAGAGGGCTCTAGGATCATGGAGATTCTTTCAAAACAATAGGGGCATTTGAAGAATTTTTCTGTGGCTTCCATTTTTTATCTTGATTGCACTTTCGCGCAGATTTTGTTTTCTGCATTTTGGATCACCAAAACTTTTTTAGTTACTACGTTCCAGTCTTGACTGTTGATGTAGTTATCTAGTTCCTGGATCAAATTGCTTTCGCATCCCGTGGGGGCTAGGTCCGCGTAGGACTTGTTGTACGAAATGTCTTCGTTGCGTTTGTTCAGCGTCGACATTGTTTTGTAGAACTGTTCGCGGAATTCGCCACGAAGTTGATTTTGCTTTGGTGTGCTTGGGAACATTGAGAAGAGAATACTTTGTTTTCTTGCTAAGCTCCAGTTGGCATCTGGGCGATTCATTTCTTCTAACCATTTTGCTTTAGCTTGCAGAGATGGCTTAGACGCTTCAGCCGCTAGGTAAGCCTTGAAACCGCTTTCAGTGGTGTCTTTGGATTTCTCGGCTATCAGTCGGTCTTCAATTTTTGGGTAGCCCATCGCTGATAGTCGTTGCAACAAGATCCAGCGGGTGTCTTGATCGATTTCGAGTGGTTTTACGCTTAGGGTTCCATCTAACAAAGCGGCCAGTTTGTTTTGTGACGCTTCGGTTTCTACACGACGAGCCCAACTGCTTAGCAATGTTTTTTTCCAAAGTGGATCGCTGGCTTTTGTAGTTTGTTCCCAGAAACTTTTTTCGATTTGATCTAGAATCGTATTGCGTACTGTGCTTTCAATATTTGTTCTGTTCGGTGCGTAGGTTGAGATGGCTGTCCAGTATGTGAAAAATTGTTGGACAATAGCGGTGTGTTGTTCTTTTTCATATTGAGCAAAATACAACTTTACGAAGTCATCAATCTTTACACTGCCGTCACGTAAGTTCAGGTAGGCTTGATTCCAGAATACGCCGCGGGCTTGGGCGTTAGTGACCATATGCAGATTTTTTTCGGCCCATTTGATGTGGTCCATATTCATCAAAGTTTTGATGTAAGCGACGTCTGAGCCATTCGGTAGAATAAATTCAGGGCATGGAAGTGATTTTGTGATGGAGCGAGTTTCATTGCTGCCATCTGTTTTCCAGTCATCGATTGACCAAGCTTTAACGTTCTTGCCTTCTGTTGTGTACAGAGTAATTGGAATGCGATGTGGGCGCGGACGATCGCCACTGACGGGAGGAATTAATTCAAATTTTAAATTAGTTAGTTTGCCTTGCTGGCATTCCGGAGTGACTTTCAAAGTGTCTAGACCCGCATTTCGAAGCCATGCGATACTCCATGCACGCAAATTAGTTTCCGATGCTTTTTCTAAAGCTCCGATAAACTGAGTGAGCGTAGTGTTGGTGTAAGCGTGTTCCTTAAAGTAACGTTGTACACCTTTTCTGAAGTTATCTTCACCTAGGTAGTACGATAGCTGACGCAGGCTCGATGCGCCTTTGCTGTATGTTATGGCGTCGAAATGATTGAATGTTGCATTGATGTCCGGAACCTCTGTGCTGATGGGATGAGTGGTTGGGTATTGATCTTCGATATACGCCGTCAGTTTACCGCGACGTTGGAAGGACATCCATGAATCCTTGAATTCGGTAGCTCTAGAAACAGCATTGAACGCCATAAATGTGGCGAAGCTTTCATTTAACCAAAGTTCATCCCACCATTTGTTTGTCACAAGATCCCCGAACCACATATGTGCCATTTCGTGCAACAATACATTAGCTAGGTTTTCTTTTTCTTCGCGGCTAGCAGGGCCACGTTGAATGTAGCGTTCGTTGTAATTTACGGCTGCTACGTTTTCCATACCGCCAGAGCTGAACTCAGGTACGATCAGCTGGTCGTATTTTTTAAACGGATATGGGTAAGCGAATTCTTTTTCGTAATAACCAAAACCTTTTTTAGTAATTGAAAACCAGTAAGCCGCATCGACATATTTTTTCAATGAGGCACGCGCAAATAAACGAAGTGGGACATTTTTATATTTATCATTCCATACTTCGTATTGACCGGCGTGCAGAGAAAACAAGTATGTACTCATGATTGGCGAATCAGGGAATGTCCACTGAGTTTTGTTGCCGTCTATTGCCGTCTGTTTTGTCGGTAATGTTGAGAAAACGACTTTCCATTCTTTAGGTGCCGTGACATCTGCAGCAAATGTGGCTTTCAGGTCGGGTTGGTCGAAACAGGGGAATACGTGATTGGCATCGAACGGCTCAAGTTTAGTCCAAACATATACTTTGCTGTCTTCAGAGTCTTGAAAGCGATAGATGCCGCGGCCATTTTTAGAGTAGTTTTGTTTGAAGTTAATTACGACCGTATTTTCACCTTTGCGTAGGTCATCTTTAGCTAATTGAACACGGAAGTTTTCATGGACAGCGGGTTTTGTTTGGCCATTGATTGTATAAGATAAAATCTCGGCTGATTTGAAATCCAGGAATGTCTCTGTCTGCGCGCTGAGGGTGAAATGAATTTCTGCGGTTGCCGTATAGAATGTGTTGGCGGA
>CAZCHT010000124.1:0-13073 GCA_964498705.1 uncultured Bdellovibrio sp.
TTCCAAAAAGTATACGTTCATCCATTTTGCCACTCCGGGCAAAACGTAAAAGCTTAACCCCACGTCTGGTGTCAGCCGCCAGGTCGCTTTGGAGCTTTTAGGCCCATTTCCACCTGTAAAATTTATTAAAGGGTTTTAATCTCTGCTGGTTGTGCTATAGAAACCCTCTATGAAATATCAAAATCCTACATCTCGCCTGAACTCATTCCAGGACATCAATTTATCAGCTTCCATCATGAACGCGCTTGCAAAAATGAACATCTCAAAGCCCACTCAAATCCAAGCCCTGTCGATCCCGGTTGGCCTTACTGGCAAGGATTTGATCGCAGTTGCGGAAACTGGTAGCGGCAAGACTCTGGCCTATGCACTACCATTGCTAGCGGCATTACAAAAAAGCGAAAAAACGCGCGCCTTAGTTTTAGTTCCAAGCCGCGAAATGGCTCAACAAATTCAAAAAGTATTCATCGAGCTGACAGTCGACAATCCAATTACTATGTCGATCGTCATCGGTGGAATTCCAAGTGCTAAACAAGTAAATGGCTTAAACAGAAAACCACGTTTAATCATCGGTACTCCTGGTCGCCTGAATGATCATCTTTTAAAAGATAAACTTCTACTCCAAGGTGTTGAACACATCGTAATCGACGAAGCCGACCGCATGCTAGATAGCGGCTTTACTCCGCAATTAAAAAGCATTCAAAACACTCTCAGAGGCCTTCGCCAAACGTTAATGTTTTCCGCTAGCTTAAATTCAGAAGTAGAGAGTATCGCTAAGTTATTCATGAATCCTGCGTCCACAACGATGATCCGCTCGGCCCAAGCTGAAAAGCCTGTCGAAACACTTACACAAACTGTTTTGTTCATCGATAAAGCTGCCAAAAACGATCGCTTGTTAGACGAGTTAAATAAAACTCAAGGCGGCGTGATTGTGTTTTGCCAGAACCAAGGCGGATGCGAACGCACAGGCCAGCACTTGAAAGAGTACGGTTATGAAATGGACTTGATCCATGCGGGCCACACTCAAGGACATAGAAACCGCGCGATCAAAGCCTTTCGCGATGGCAGCATTCGCGTTTTAGTGACTACAGATTTACTGGCTCGAGGCCTAGATGTTCCCAATGTTGATACAGTCATTAACTTTGAGTTACCGGCGCAAGCTGATGATTTCTTGCACCGGATTGGTCGAACGGCACGGGCTGGTCGCGAAGGCCACGCTATCACTTTTGTGACTCAGTCTGATCGCAACTATTATGGGAAAATCAAAAAATATCTAGTGAATGCTAAAGAGATCAAAGTGGATCCAAAATTTGAATTTATGGCGGCTCGACCGACGAATCATTTTTCTGAGCGCAATAAAAAACGCAGTACCGACACGAAAGAAACATTTGATCCGACTCGCCAGCCAAAAGGAAAACCCAAAGCAAAAAGCTACGGGGATCTTCACAAACCGAACAAATACGCAAAGAAAAACGCGACAGGAAAACAAGATAAGAAATCTTAGATACTTTTCCAATACGAGTTTTGATCGTAGTCAGCGCGATGAATTTGATACCGCAGGGTCAGAACGATGTTACCTTGCGGATCAGGCTCAGTGATTTTTTTAACTAACTGAGCACCTATTTTATCCAGAGCCTTTTGCGAGCGAACGTTATGTTCCCCGACATCAAAATAGACGGTATCTACAAACTTAAACGCATACTCTAGCATTAGCTTTTTAAGCTCTTTATTGTAGTTTCCGCCCCAATACTCGCGCGACAAAAATGTATAACCAATCACCACTTCACGTAGGTAATGGTTGTATTCATAAAAACTAGAACTGCCGATAATTTTTTTTCCATCCGCAGTTTTTACTAATAAAGCACCATGGCGCTGAAGGCCTGAATCAAAAAACTTTTGAAACACGTCCCGCTGATAGCGAAGCGGATTTGGGTGCATTTTCCAAATCAGCGGATCGCTCGCCACCCGATAAAGATCTTCGAATTGTTCGCTTTGCAACGGTTCTGTTTTTACCAGCTTCCCATTCAGACTTGGTTGCCAAAGGCGATTCTTAAGCTCGAAATAATTAAGTGATTCCGATGGTTCACGCCGGATCAATTGAAAACCGATATTTTCTAAAATTTTAGCCGACGCCGGATTAGCGTCCTCAGTCACCGCCTGCACGGAAGCTAAATTTAACTTATTAAATCCCGCTTCGACCAAACAACGACAAACTTCAGTCGCATAACCTTGCCCCCAGAATTTCTTCACGATCATGTACCCAATCTCTGCGCTGCGATTGGGCTTTGGAACAAACATAAACCAACCAATAAACTCGCTTAAATTACTACTCTCAACGGCCCAAATACCATACGGTTCGGGTCCATCGTTTCGTTGAATTTGATCATTCAGTCGGATTTGAGTTTCATCCTCTGTTCGTGGGGTTTTTATTCGTGTGTACCTAACAACATCGGCGTCGGATTCAAGCTGTCTCAAATTGGAAAAATCATTCTGATTCAATCGTCTCAGATGCGTTCGGCGGGTTTTCAATTCGTACTTCATAGACTCCTCAATCCTCTGTTCTATTTTGAAACGGGCTGTGTGTTAAACCTCAAGAAAATTCGACCTTTGTCCGAAAAATTAAAGACGAATGGCGCCATAAAAGGGAGAATCTTTGAACGTTGTTTCGCTACTCACCTTCACTATACTCTTAAATTTACTGATCATTGGCTGCACTCCAGTCAACGTCAGCCTGAATTCAGAGTTTGGTTTGTCGGTAGGCAAATCACCAGGTGAAGAACAAACAACTAAAGTTCCAAAAATTTCAGTTTCGACTCAGCCTCTTTATATCAATAAAAGTAATTCAGAGGTATTATTTTTCGAAGGAACTTGTGAAAATGTATCGAACATTCTAATTAAAGTTAATAATTCATCTACAAATAAATCCATCATTTGCAACACTGGAACCTGGAGCATCTCCTTAGATGCTAGCACAGTCCTTGATGGCAGCGTTTCTTTTGAATTTTTAGATCGGACGACTTCGGAATCTCTTAAAACAATTTCTCTTGAAAAGGACACGGTACCTCCCGTGGCGTTATTAGGAACAGTCATTCCGGCTGTAAACAACAACGCTATGTTATTGGTTTCCGTGGATTCTACGATAGGAGTCTCTAACTACAGCTACAAATATGGTTTAGCCGCGTCCACTGACTGTTCTATCGCTGCCGGCTATTCTGTTTATGTTGGCTCCAATGAAGGCACCCTTTCTTCCATCGCAGACGGAGATGGCAACTACAAACTATGCCTCATTGGCAAGGATGCGTTTGAAAACGAACAATTTTATCCCAGCGCTACGGTCATAACGTGGGAACTAGATTCGGTTGCGCCTGTTCTATCATTTTTATCCGCAACTTCGAGTCAATACATCAATAGTTCGACTCAATCCTCTTTTACAGTAGCCGTCAATTGCTCAGAACACGGTCGTAACGTTCAATTCACCGCCAAAGATATAGACGGTCTTACAATCACACAAAATGTGGTGTGCACTGCCTCTGGAGACGCCACAACGACATTTGCTCTTAACACATTGGCCGAGGGTCAGGTGACGTTTCGAGCCTATCAAGAAGATTTGGCTGGCAACACAAAATTACAGACCGTTCTATCCGCACTGAAGGATACAACTGCTCCTATTTTTGCTACGTCAGTTGTATCCGATGGCAATTATTATTCTAGCGTGAACCAAAGCCCTGTTGTGTCGTGGCCAACCGCAATCGAAAGCAGCAGTAGCGGCAGTGGTTTGGCTGGGTATAAAGTCGGCTTTGGCACTTCAAGCGTAACACCTAATCTAGTAAGTTACTTTTCTGTAGGAACAGTCACATCCTTACAACATAACTTCGTCACCAATTTAACTCCAAACACACTCTACTATACGTTTGTAAAAGCCGTCGACAATGCCGGTAACTCGGCCACGCTAATCAGCGATGGCTGGAAACCTGATATTACGGCGCCAACAGTCGGCTCTGTGGATGATGGTGTTTATTCTACACCGGGTTCTACACCAACCGTTTCCTGGGGCGCCGGTACCGACGGCGCAGGGTCAGGAATAAATAATTATGAACTCGCCATTGGCACAACCGCCGGAGGCACCGAAATATCCTCGTGGGCATCAGTCGGCTCCGTTACTTCAATTACACAATCCAATTCAGCCTTAGTTTTTGGCGGTGGCAATTATTACGTATCGATTCGGGCCGTTGACAACGCAGGAAATATTGGCTCGCCGTCTCTTGGTAACGGATTTATAGTTAAACTTACTATTGTTAGCCTAAAATCTAACAACTTCGCCCACGCAGCCATTATGGCTAACGGTAAAGTCGTCTCCTGGGGCGATGTTAGTCACGGCGGCGACTATTCGTCAGTTCCTACAGCTCTTAAATTCGGCCCTCTTCTAACCACGGCAATTGCGGCGACTTCAGGTGCCTTTGCAGCAATTACTAATGATGGCGCCGTTCATACTTGGGGAGAGGCCGTAAATGGTGGCAGCACCGCTGCCGTAACTTCTTCGGTTGATGGAACCATCGATGTCGTCGACATTACGTCGAACACTCTAGCCTTTGCTGCATTACGGGCTAACGGCAGCGTCGTTTCCTGGGGAAGCTCGTCGTACGGCGGAATCATGTCCGGCACTACCGCCGCAGCCCTTGATGGGACTATTCCTGCCGTTCAAATTAAATCCACGAGCTCTGCATTTGCGGCGATTCGCTCAGACGGTTCAGTGATCGCATGGGGTTTACCTAGCGGCGGTGGTGATGCTACTGCCGTATCGGCTTTGATAGATGGCTCTATACCGGTAGTGGCTTTGTATTCAACATCCAGCGCATTCATTGCGCGACGTAATGATGGCTCTTTAGTGACTTGGGGCTATTACTCAGCCGGCGTCAGTCCGTCGAGTGTCGCAGCTGATATTAACGGAGCAATACCCGTGACAAATGTTATGACAAACACCACTTCGGTGGCGGCACTTCGCAACGACGGCTCCGTGATCACCTGGGGAACCACATCGGCCGGCGGTGACTCTAGTTCAGTGTCCTCTTCCCTCAATGGTACCATTGATGTACAAGGAGTTTATTCTAACCCGACTAGTTTTTCAGCTCTCAGGGTCGATGGCTCCGTCATCACTTGGGGTTTCTCAAGCAACGGTGGCAACTCATCGGGTGTCGCGGCCGAACTCACTGGGTCGCCGTACAAAACAATCAATATAGCTCATACAAATGTCGCTTACGCCGCGATTCGAGATAATGGCTCTGTCATTATCTGGGGACAGACCGGTGCCGGCGCAAGCCTTGGCTCTTTGCCAGCCAGTGCGGTTGATGGCAGCACCAGCAAGGTCACACACATTTCTGGAAGTTACGCAGCGTTTGCCGCCCTTCGTGATGATGGCAGTGTCGTGACTTGGGGATCGAGCAGTTACGGAGGAGATTCATCCGCTGTTACCACTCAACTTAATGGAATAAAAGATGTTGTCGCACTCTATTCAAATCAGTCGTCATTTGTTGCCGTGTATGCTGATGGCCAATTCGTAACTTGGGGTGACCCTGCTTATGGCGGCGATTCTAGCTCCATCAATCCCAACTAGTTGACCAAATTCTGACTGCGCGCTAGCCTTTATTGATGAATCCAATCTTCAGTATCGGTTTATTAATCGCATCCAACATTTTTATGACATTCGCATGGTATGGCCATTTAAAAAGCAATCAAGCAAGTCCATTGTGGATCGTTATTATGGCATCATGGGGAATCGCGTTCTTTGAATACTGTTTGCAAGTCCCTGCGAATCGCCTAGGCATTCAAAGTTTCACGCTGCCTCAGCTTAAAATTATTCAAGAGGTTATTACGTTATTAGTATTTTTGGGTTTTGGTTATTTCTATATGAATCAACCGCTGAAATTAAATTATTTATGGGCGTCCATCTGTTTACTGGGCGCCGTGTTTTTTATTTTCCGCGATTAGCGAGAACTATTTCGCGCCGTCAGCAATCCATTTATTAATAAGGGCGACGTCTTTTAAAGTCACGTCAGGTGTTTTTCCAGCCACTACGTCTTTCTTAGGTGGCATCAATCGAATGTCTTGGCGAATAGCTTCATCTTTAACAACAGATAAATACATGATACTTTGATCGGGCTTACCTGGCACAACAAAAGGCTGACCAAATGAATTTGATAGCGCTAGCAATTCATCACGAGTGCTAAACACCAATTCATCCGCTTTACCACCCTCTTTATGACAAGCCATACATTTCTTTTCTAACACTTCAGTTTTAAGTAATGCGAAATCAACTAAGTCTGGCAAAGCCGCCGTTGGTGGTGGTTCTACAGTTACCGTTGCCTGAGGCGTCGACACTACGACGGGCGCCGTTGGCGCTGCAGGTGTCACAGTTGAACCAGTCGCTGGCATCACATCGTCCGCTGGTTGCGGACTTGTAGTCGATGGTTGCTGTTGTTTTTGCTGAGCATCTGCTTGCGGAACCGGCTGAGTGGTCGGTTGCGCCGCCGTCTCAGATTTTTTTACCACAACACCCGCAATCCATGCTGCAATCACATATTGCTCTGATGGTGTAACCGCAGCATGAGGCGAATCTTTTGGCGGCATCACTTTGGCTTTGCCTCGAATCGTTCCATCACTAACTATAGATTTATAAAATATACTTTCAGCTGGTCGACCGGGAACAACCAAGGCACCCAGATCCGACGACCCGTCTACGACCTGTGCTTCCGTTTCAAAAGGAATATCTTTCGCATCTGATTTACTATCGACTTTGTGGCAGCTTAAACACTTCTTATCAATAATGTTCGTTTTGATAGATGAAAACGAAGCTTCCAAGTTTACATCAGACGCCTGGTTTTGCTTAACTCCGGAACGAGCCGAGCCACCCTGTGGTTCACTGTATTGACTGCAATTAACTAAAAATAAGCCACTAGCGATTAAAACAAATTTTTTCATAGCCCATTAGTTTTACCAGATTTTGACTAATAGGCCCCTGTCAAAAAAATAGACGGCATTTTTTGCACTTCTGGCTATTTTTTAAGAACAGACACCACTGCGTCTTCAAGTTCCGCACGGTTCCATGGTTTATTGATAAACGAGCGTACACTGTATGTGCGTAGCTGATTAGCCACCATGCTATCTGCGTGCCCAGTCAGAATGATTACCGGAGTGTTAAGTCCAAGTAACTTAATTTTGCGCAGTAATTCAAAGCCATTCATTTTCGGCATGGCAATGTCAGAAATAACTAAATCAATTTTTTGTTTGGTTAAAATGTCGATAGCTTCCATTCCGTTAGCCGCGAAGAAAAACTGACGTTCATCATCTTCCAATTGCAAACCAATCAACTCGCGAATTTCATCTTCGTCATCAACAATTAACACCGATTTAGACATACATATACATCGACCTACTGAGTTGGAAACTTGAATACTAAACTTGAATATTATTGTTACGATGTGCTTTTGGGTAACTAAAAAATTCGCGACACCATGTCTAATAAAATCAGTAGCGGTATGAAATAAAGTAGAGTTACTTTTAAAGGTCGGTAAAACCAGCCTGACGTGGCACTGCCGTTCTTAGAAACAAAATCAAGAAATCCTGAGGACTGGATTTGTTTGCGAGACATCAATAACATACATAGAACACCCAAAGGCAGCAACCAATGAATCAAAAAGTGATCCATTCTTTCAATTAAATTGAAGTTATTAATTCGCATGTTGTTCACTCTCGCTAGAAAATTAAACGGCACACCCATCGACGGAAAAGAACTAAACACAAACAAGGCTATACCTGTAAACACACCCAAGCGATTTAACTGTTTTGGACCATTTTGAACACCCGTTTTTGCACTCAGAACTGGCCTCATCAAACCGATCACGGCTCGGAACAAAATCAGCGAGCTATTTAATGCTGACAAATACAGGAACAAAAAAAATAGAAATCCAAAAACTGCACCGTATTTATACGTCAAGAATGATGGCGGCAGAAAATCAAACAACAAAAATGGATTCGAGTGGGCTTTATCTCGCTGAAGAAACACGATCGGAAATATCACGATCAACGAAACTAAAGAAAATAATATATCCAAGATCGTCATCCGAAGCCCAATAGTTGGTGCATGATCATCCGACTGATACATTTCTCGTATTGTTAAAAACACACCAAATCCTACGCTCATCGTGAAAAACACATGACCAATGGCATGGCCAATGCTGGTTCGACTCCATTCTTCAAAGTCAGGGTAAAATAAATAACGTAATGAATCTCCGATACTTGTTAACTGAAGCGATCGGTACAACAACAGGCCCAATGTAACCAGAATTAATGGCAACACGACCGCACGAAATCGCCATAACAAAGATTCTTTCTGAGTCATCCAGATAAATACGAAAGCGATAATATGAACGCTGGCCAATATCCACTGCAGCCAAGGCTGGCTAAACAATACGAACAAACCCTGCGGCGTTCGATCAGGAATCAACATCATCAAAAGAAAGTCGGTCAGAAAAAATAGAACCCAACCACTGATCACGCTATAGTAAGTCAAAACAAAGAAGCTCAGAACGATGGGAATAAACCGATACAATACTTTTTGTCCGCCTGTTTGAATTTCCGAAGATAAAAACATCTCTAAAATCAAAACCGGCAGACCAACAAAGAATCCTAAAAATATATACAAAAAAACAAATGATCCGCCGCCATTTTCACTGACGACAAAAGGAAATCGCCATAGATTTCCCAAACTGAACGAGGTCCCCAAGGAAATCATTAAAAATAATAATTGCCGATGGGAACCTGCGGACACTCCTATTCCCCTTGATTGCGTGAACGCATACAGAAGATACGTATAGGCACGCCGTAAAGCTTAAAGTGTTCTTTCATCTGATTAACCAAGAAACGACGGTACGAAGGCGTCACCGCATCTGGGTAATTCGCAAACGCAATGAACGCAGGTGGTTTTTGGTATGTTTGAGTCAAGTAATAGAACTTCACATTCACAGTACCTGCACGCGGCGCTGGTGCTCTACGTATGGCATTAAAGAACCAATCGTTGAGCTCGCTCGTCGTAGTACGGAACTGCATTTTCTCTACCGTCGCTTGGATTTCGTTCATCAATTCGCCAAGGCCTTTGCCTTCAGACGCCGATGTGAACACGATATTAACATCTGTGAAAAAGTGAAAATGACGTTCAATTTGTTCGCGAAATTTTTCTCTATAGTGAGGATTTTCTTTCTTAGCTAAATCTGATTTATTAGCAACGACGATCACACCGCGATGGTCTTCTAAAATTAACTCTAGAATTTTAGCATCTTGTTCCGTTGGACCTTCCACGCAATCAATCATCAACAAAACCATCTGAGATTTACGAATGGCTTCGCGAGTTTTAAAATTAGCAATGACTTCGATATCTTCAGCAACCTTTGATCGACGTCGTAAACCGGCTGTATCAATCAGAGTAAAGATTTTCTTATCGTATTCAAACTGTGAGTCCACAGCGTCCACCGTAGTTCCAGCGACCGGGCTTACCATCATACGAGAAATACCTAAGATAGAGTTACATAACGAACTTTTTCCAACATTCGGTTTACCCACGATAGAAAAGGTAATCCCGCGCTCTTTTTCGATTAACTTTTCTGGAATTAGATTAGTGATCCACTCAAGTGTTTCAGCGATACCTTTACGCTGTTCAAACGCAGCGGTAATCGGCTCATCCACAAATTCATAGAAGTCTGCTTTAGCTGTTTCTTCGTCTTGAACTTTATCTACTTTATTAATTAATAACATAAACGGTTTGCCCGTTTTTTTGATGATCGTAACGATGTCACGGTCTTCCGGAATCAATCCAGCACGTCCATCAGCTACCATGATGATCAAGTCTACTGATTCCAAGAATGCAACGACTTGCTCTTTAATCATTTTAGAAAATAAGTCAGCCGCTTCCGTAACCCCGCCCGTATCGATCAAATCAAAGGTTTTACCCCAGATTTCTACCGGCTCGATCATAATATCACGAGTAACGCCTGGCTGATCTTTTACAACCGATTTACGTGTACCCGTGATGATATTAAACAGCGTTGACTTACCTACGTTAGGACGACCGACAATGGCGACCTTAGGGACATCATTAGTTCTTATTTCGATTTTTTTCATGTGAGTATCCCAATTCTTTCATTATTCGATCGTTTTTAAACCAGTTTTCGCGACAAGAAACTTTAATATCCAGAAATATTTTTCCGCCCAACATTTTTTCAATGTCTTTACGAGCTTCCATGCCGATTTTCTTTAAATTCTCAGCACCTTTACCAATCACAATACCTTTATGACCTTCGCGGGCCACAATGATCTCTAGAGATAAATGAGGAATTTTTTTAGAATCTTCGTCATATTTGATCGTTCGTACTGCTAAATTATAAGGAATTTCTTGATGACAGAACTCAAAACATTTCTCACGTACGATTTCGCACGCTAAATCACGCACACTTTCTTGAGTATAAATATCTTCTTCGTACATTGGTTTATCAGAAACCGGCAACAGCCCACGAATTTTCTCAAGCAATAAAGGCTTTTCTTGTTCATACTCGTCTTGCTTCAAACTTACGGCTACGATTTCAACGTTGTATGGCTCAAGCAACTTACGAATAGTTACCACCCGATGAGATTTATCAGCTATATCCGTTTTTGTAATGACGGCCATCCACGGTTTTTTGCTTTTTACGACTAAGGCAATGACGTCCTCGATCGATTCTTTTTTTAATGAATCAACGCTCAACACAGCAACAATGGCATCACTTTCTTTGATAACTTCTGCCGCTTCTTTTTCCAAGAATGCATTCAAGCCTTCTTTAGCGTATACGATCCCTGGAGAGTCTACGAATACGATCTGACCGTCTTCGTGACTATGGATACCGTGAACACGACGTCTAGTCGTTTGCGGTTTCGCCGAAACAATCGAAACTTTCTCATCAATTAAATAGTTCATCAGCGTCGACTTACCTGCATTTGGTTCGCCAATTAAACCTACAAATCCTGCTTTATACCCGTTTTTCATTTATCACCTTCAGTGCCTCTTCAGCGGCACGTTGTTCTGCTTCTTTTTTCGATTTACCTTTTGCTTTACTAATCACAGTGTCATCAAAAACTAGTTCTACGATGAACACGCGATCATGCGGCGGCCCGACTTCTTCAACTAACTGATAGCGAGGCACGCGCTTGTGTTGCTTCTGATAAATTTCCTGAATCCGCGTTTTAAAATCTTTTTCAAATGGAATTTCTGAGTTCAGTGACTCGATTCGTGATTGAAACAATTCACGACATGCTTTCATAGCCACTTCGTAACCAGATTCCAAAAACATAGCTCCCACGATAGCTTCAAATACGGACGCCAAAATTCGTGGGTTACGAGCGCCGTCTGATTTGATCTCGCCTTTACCCATAATTAAAAACTGATCCAACTTTAATTCTAATGCGACGCTCGACAAAACGGTTTCATTCACTAACGACGCCCTTTTTTTTGACATCGTACCTTCATCTTCATCAAAAAACAGTTCTAACAACCATTCCGAGAAAACTAAATCCACAACGGCATCACCTAGAAACTCTAGTTTCTCGTTATTAAAGTTTTTCTCTACTGACACAAAACTTTTGTGAGTCAGTGCTTTCTGTAAGTTTTTGTGGTCTTTAAACGTATAACCAATACTGCGCTCCAGCTGCGCCCATGATGAATCAACCATCGATTTCTCCAATCAAGTGACAATCGTTTTGATTTATCTGTACTTCAGTACCAACGATTCGCACGTCCACTTCTTGCCCGGCCCAGCCTGCCGCCATGACAGGATCCACGCTAGGAAGTTTTATGTTCCAGTAATCCCGACTTAGTGTTTGGCCTTTTTTCAGCACTAATGTTTTCTTCACTAAGCCCTTTTGTTTTTCCGCTTGCTGACACAAACGTTGATTGCTTAGCCCACGCATTTCTTCTGCGCGCTGTTTACGAACACTATGGGGAACCGATGTTTCCATCACCGCCGCTTTGGTACCTTTACGTTCAGAATACGGAAACACATGAATACGTGTCCATGGCGTTGACTCAAGCGATGTCATTGTTTCTTTAAAATCATTTTCTGATTCAGTAGGGAATCCTGTGATCACATCCATACCGACATAAGCGTTCGGTACTTTAACTGCGATTTTATGTAAAGCGGACTCCACATCATCTCGAGTGTACTTGCGCTTCATTTCTTTCAGAACTTCAGACTGTGCACTTTGAATACTCATATGAAAGTGAGAACACACTCGGGAATCTTGAAATACATCTAGCAATCGATCCGTAACTTCGATCGGCTCTAGGCTGCCCAAACGAATGCGCTGAATTTTTGTTTTATTAAGGATAGTTTCCAGTAAACCGTCCAGACCTAGATTTACGTCCGTATCATAATAGTCACCTATATGAACACCCGCCAAAACCACTTCTTGAACATTTTGCGCCTCTAATTCGCTGATTCGCTGAAGTAGTGTTTTCACTTTCAACGATCGTGACGTCCCACGCGCGTAGGGAATGATACAAAATGAACAGAAACTATTGCATCCATCTTGAATTTTTAAAAATGAACGCGTGTGCGAATCTTCCTCACCACCGCCAACGCCTAAATCTTCTTTCTTAAAGATGTTACTCTTAAAAGTTTTGCTCAGATCGCGCTTACGGAAAAAATTATCTAAAATAAATGGCAGTTCATGCTTGTGCGAATTGGCAACAACTAGGTCCACCGAAGGCAAATCCATAAATGATTCTGTATCGACCTGGGCCGCGCAGCCGGTCACTACAATCGTAGAAAACGGCTCTTTAGCTTTTAGTTTACGGATCAAACGAACGGCTTGCTGAGTGGCTTCTTTAGTCACCGCGCAGGTATTTAAAATATGCACGGCGGGTTTAGCAGCCCCCACAACCGGGACTAACGCAGATTTTAAAACACCCGCGTGATTTTTTAAATTTTTCTGTATCAAGCCCGTATCGTACGTATTCACCTTACAACCGAACGTGTGATACTGGAGGTTTAAATTAC
>CAZCHT010000125.1:0-13028 GCA_964498705.1 uncultured Bdellovibrio sp.
TGGTTTACGCCGTCTAAATTAGCGTCTATCCGTTCGATGCTGTAATTTAGATTTAAAACACTTTCAATGTCGGACCTGTAGCCAGCGATATCTCTAGTGGAAGAACTAATTTCGATAACTCTATGTGATCGACTATCAGACGCTATCCATTTCCCTGATCCTGATTTTTTTAAACCGAAAATTTTTGGCTGAAAGCGGTAGGCATGATTTGTTGTCGCAAATACTCCAGTATAAAGAGACTCCGCACATTTGTATGATCCTTGATTGCCTAGCTGTCCGGTCAAAGTTGGTATTTCAAAAAGGCCAGTCAGACTCGGTGAAGACTGAGCAAGGTCTAATTCCCCCAAATAGTATTTGCCATCACTAGCAACATAACTTGTTGTGACTTTCGGCCATTGAGAAAAATCTAATGACTGATCCATTTTAATTGAAGGATTATTAGATTTGTAAACTGTAGATATGATATTGCTCATTTCATAGGATGATACAGAACCATTTGCCTCTTCTATTACTATACTTCGCGCTGAAGGATTTAAAATTTGCTGATAGCCTCCGATTTTCCATCCGCGTCCCGAAGCTGACTCGACCTTGTTTTGTACGATCACATTGGCGGAAACGTCTTTCTCTAAAAAATCGGCCAAGACTTGAGTTTCAAGCGTTGTTTTTTGATCACTGATATATTGGCTAAATTCCCTTTTATTAACTGGGATATACGAGGAATCGTATCTACTAGACACTGAAGAAATATTTTGAACGGTCTTGACTGAAATGTTTTTCAATTGAATTTCGTACCTAGCGAGAGATGGGTAAAGACCTGATTCTATATATTTGTTCGTAATCGGGTCTTTTAGTTCAACAGCATAAGAAACCACATTTCGAAGCGGAATACCTTGTGTCGGATCAGGGGTTGAGATTTGGCCAAAGTTTGATGGCTTGGACATTATTCCTTGGCGCTCACCATCGCTGAAGAGTTCAGAAGTTACCAATGAGTAGTCACTAGAAATATTGCCTGTTATGGCGTCGCTCGATTTTAGGGAACTAATAAAAAACTGAGATTTGATTCCGGTAGGAACATAAGCCGAGAATAAATTTGTACTGTTACTGTAAAATGTATTCAGATAGAAGTCAGCGTAACGGTCCCAACATTTAAACAAAGAACATGTTTCTCCCACATAAACTGATGTGTAAGTGTTTGATTGCGTAGATCCCTTAATCGAGTAAGACACATGCTTTTCAGGAAGTTCAATATAGTTAGAAACAAATGCGGTCGGATTTGCCCAATTCGATTTGTAAACTAAACTTGGAGAAACTGAATCGTCACCAATTTTAAAGCTAGGTAACTGGATGCTGGTTTCAAACGAATCTTTACTGCTATCTATTGCTCTTAAGTTGCTGTCTACTACGCTAGTAAGAGTCGGCATTAGGGGAACGGCGTAAACGATACTAAAATGTGAAATACCCTGATTTGGAATTGTTTTAATAGACTGCCCATCACTTGAAACCTTGGCGATCCCATCGATTTCCCAGGCACCCTTTGCCGAGTTCATACTAAAAATAACGACATCGGTATTTGCTTTCAGGTCGTAAGCGTTAGGAAGGGTCAAATCAACTCTTTTATTAAATTTGAGCCCAGACGGCTCAAGAGACACGACATCTTTCGGCACTGCGCTTTCTGGAACAGGCACGGTGACTTTTTCAGATGGAATAGTCATTACATTGATACTTCCTTGACCAGAACCGGATGGAAATACTGTGCTGCTTGCAGGAATGGAAATTTGAACGCCAGGTGCGTGAGAACTTGAAACAGTCGCGGGTTGATTTGATGTGATTTGCGTTTGAGTACCATCAAGCAACACAGGCGTAAGATACACGGGCCGCTCAAGAGTGTTTTGCTGAGCATAGCCGAGATTTATAGACATAGATGATTTAGAGAAATATCGATTTGGACCTGTGAACGAAGCTGGAACCGTTGAACCATCAAAATTTAATGTCTGGTCTCCTGAAATATCAAGTTCGAAACTAAAAGCACCTTGGCCATTAGTTACTGTCTGAAATGAGGTTCCAGATAATGAAACGGTAACATTTGGAATCGCAACGTCGTTGATATCGCGGATAATTCCGGACAAGCGTGTTGTTCCCGAAAAGCGAACAGCTGTCGTTGACTTTTGATTTACACGAGGATCTTCAACTGAAACTGTCGCTGTTTGAAATGGAGTAAGCGAAAGCGTGAAACTGCCATCAGCGTTAACAACAGACTCGTCCGTATTGAAACTCAAAAATCCCTCGCTCGCTTTAATAGTTAAACCAGGGCGAGATGCTTGCTGTGCTCCATGAATTATCACCTTGTTGTCTAATTGAGTCAGAGAAATAAGCTCGGGAACCAAAAGAGGAGAGTGAATTTCAATCGATACTGTCTTTTCAGATTTGTTGCCAACGAGGTCCTCAGCGGAAAAGGCGATTTCCTGAACTCCTTCGAATTGAGTTAAATAGTAAATTGAAAATGATTTCTTATCAGCAGACAAAGGAACATCTTTCCCATTTATTTTAAAGCTAGAAACTGGTTCATTGAATGAACCAGCAACTACAAACTGAATGTCCTGTAAAATCTGACCGGAACTTGGTGATGTGAGCAAAAGTATAGGCGCTACCGTATCTTTGTATACTTTTAAGACAGCAGAGTTAGTTGTATTCCCCGCAATATCCGTACTTTCAACCTGAACTTGATTTTCACCTTCTAATAAAAGACTAGCTTCGAAATCAAATTCCTTGGCGCCGGTTCTGAGTACATCCACGCCGTTAACTTTTATTATCGAGTGAACATCATTGGCCTCTGTGATTTTGACAGGGATTACGATCAAGCTTTGATTAGTTAGTGTTCCCTCAGCTATTCCAAAAGAAATTGCAGGGGCAGTGTTGTCGAGAATTACCGAAAGCAATAAATTTTGATTTGATACATTTCCCGCTAGATCTGTCGCTTGAACAGCGACACTATTGGCGCCAGATTGCAAAATGTTTAAATTATAGACGCCAATCTTTCCACTCTCATCAAGCGAAACCTGATTTGAATTCACTACAAGCGATTTCAAAGGCTCGTTTGAGATCAGTTGGACCGCTAAAGTTTTAGGTAGCGAATTAACATAAATAGGAGCATTCGAAGATAGAGAAACATTTGGGTTTGATTGATCTAAAACCACATTTGAAATCAGCACTGGCGAAGCAATGTTGTTAAACTGATCTTGAGATCTGATTTCAATATTATTGTTTCCATTTACAAGATCGAAGGCAAAACTTTTTGCCGTTGACGACCTAACCACGGAGCCATTGACAGACACAGTGGATGTAACATTTGAAATATCTTGGACTTCAACTGCCACTGATTTTTGATTTGTGAACGTATTGCTACGCAATTGAGTCAGTATAGTTGGCGCAGAGGTATCCTTCGGTGAGGAAGGGCGATATATTCCAAGGGTTAGAGAAGATGTAAATAAACCTTTATATTTGATCACTAGGGAATTGCTTAGCTCGGGTTTTACAGAGACAGAAACAGCAGCTACGTTCCTATTAAACGTGCTCGCATCGACCACCCTTTTTCCGTTCCAAGTTATTTCTGCGTATTCTACCCGAAACAACTCTCTATAAAGAAGGTTAGCAAGATTCTTAAGGCCGCATGATAGTTTTTGAAATAGTCCGCCCGTGCAGACGACATTTTCATGATTCTGGCCATCGGCGTTTTTTATCCTAATTATGAAATCATTTTTGATTGCGTCTGAAGTGACACTAACAGTCTCGGCAGATTGATTGACCGATTTGAAGGAGCCACGATAGGTCTTATCTGGAAAGACCACGACCTGATCTGCGGTGTTTTGAGCAAGGACGAACTGAGCATACAATAGAATTGCGATAGCCGTTAAGCGATACATGAGATGGCTCCCCTTAAAATTGGTTCGCTAAAAGTCTCGGCCTCTAAATTAAATAACTTTAGTCTAAACAATTTTTTATTGTGTACAAATATGATACCGCCTTTTCTGACAGGATTAATTCAACTTAAATGCTATATTAAATAGAATAGACATCTTGCTCCATGAAGAAGTCATCGGAAGGTTATCAAATTGAGCCAATGAAGTTGGCGTGAGAAATCAAACCTTATGCAAACTACGAGTTTACCGAGCACTCTCGACTAACCAAACTTGCGCAATGAAATCGATCAGGCTTTGCATATCTGGTTTATGAAGAAATCCATAAAAAAACTTCTCCTGCGTCGGAAACTCAAAAACCAAGTGTCCTGTATAAAAAATAAGTTTAATCGATTGTTTGGTTTCGCATATGTAATTATAAATTTCTATGCCGTTTCCATCGGAAAATACGAATCCACTTACTACGAAATCAATTCTGCTAGATCTTAAAAAATAAATAGACTCTTGGATGGCGCTAGCACTACAAATTTGCAATTCGTTTGCAAATTGTGTTTCCAATAGACTCTTTGTTAACGCTTCTGAATCTATATTTGCTTCTACTAGAAGAATTTTTTTTCTAAATAACGGATGGATCATTCGATCTTTTATTTTAGTAGGTAATTTTTGTTACCGAAATATATTTTTCCTAATTTGTGAAATCCGGTCTGATTATTCATATAGCAAATTAGTTGACACCTTTTTGCCTCAGGTATATCTTTTTACAAACTAGTGAAACTATGATCAGAGAAGAAAAGTTCTATAATTACCTAAAAAAGAAAAGAATTGCATTAGGTTTAAATCAAACTCAATTGGCTAGAAAGTTAGAAGTCGCAATTTCTACGCTGTCTCACGCCGAATCTGGTGACTATACCCGTTTTCCATTAAACAAAGTTTTGTTTCTCGCAGATCTATTAAGAGAAGATCCAGATAAGTTTGTTATTTTGTGGATTGATGCAATCCTCGACAATCAGCGGATCAGTTTAAAAAACAAGATTTACGGTAACCAGAGTTAAATGTTTACTTCCTTGATCAAACCAAAATCAAGGCGCCTTAGATTATAGAGTTTTAATATGTGTAATCCTCCAACAAAATCACCTTGAAGATTATAGATTGGGGAATAGGCCAAAGATTCTAGTTCAACACAATACGGTTTTTTCGATTTCGTTTCCTTTACCGTATGAATTGCTAAGGGTTTATAAACAGGCTGAGTGATTTTACCTGAATACAAAGCGGAAACAATTTCAAATTGAGCAGATACAAACTGGTCGGCTCTGAAGAAAAGCTCTCTCCAGTCTGTTAATTCAACATCTAAAATGCTATAGGAAATTGTTTCTAACCATTCCGGACTTCTATATCGTTGTAAGAAATTACAGTCATAGATTTCAACGAATGTGTCTTTATCAATTAAAGAATAGATTTCATCCTTAGATGGAATAACCAATCCATAGGTGTGACAGTATGCTTTTAAACTTTGGAGTTTATCCTTTAAAGTAACACCACTCAAAACCATTTCGTAACAATGATCATAGTATTGAATGAAATTCTGAATTTTGGCTTTTTGAATGGCCCCGGGAAGGGCAAGGAATTTGTCCTTATATTCTTTCAATGAGGCTTCATCCGGAACATCGATATCTATATTTTCTGAAGATTTTAAATAAATACTAAGGTTTTGAGTTAAATTATAAAGAAGTTCAAAACGATCGTTCGAACTATCAAATTTGATAAGGGTTTGCTCAGAGCTAATCAGCATCTTTTTTGGTTTCCTTATCTTTCTGAGATTCAATTGATCTTCGGCCAGCTAAAGATATAACATTGAATGGGAAACTATTAGTGTCTATTTTTAAGTCATTACTATTTACTATCTTTTCGGACTGTATTTCATTTAATTTCTCTACGGAATCATAGAAGTAAATGTCTAAAAAAGCCCTTTTCTCTTCCTGTGTTGCTTCAATGCATTTAAAAAACTTTTTAAGCATTTTTGCTGAATTTTTCAGAGGACTTTCTTCGAGTTGAATATATTTCACTATTGAGCAATCCATTAAATGCGCAATATAGGCCGTCGAATAGCCCCTGCGCATTCTAAGTTCTAAAATAAACTTGCTAGTTAAGGAACGCTTTAGCACACTACACCGCCTTCTTTTTTGTAGGTTTTAGAGGCGGACCACGGCGGGAAGCAGATTCGGCAAGAAGGTGCTTCTTGTTTTTTTGGAAATTTGATTCTCTAAAGTCCATTTCAAATATCTCACGATCTAATATTTTCAAAACCTTTTTCCATCCGCCTAGCTTACTCGTCATTTCCAAAAGAGCCGCAAACTCACTTATACCAATATTTGAAAACGAGTTGCGACGTTGAAATTCATTTAAAGAGTCGATAAAAATTTCGACCAAGTCGTACTTCGAAAACTGGTTACTTGAGGAAGTAGCATTTAAAAGTTCAGTTTTAGATATCCCCAAAGCCTTAGATAGTTTTTCAATTGTATTGACGTCTGGTTTTCGCTTTCCAGATAGATATAGAAGCAAAATGGATTTTCGAACTTTTATTTCTTTGGCCAGCCACTCAACCGAAATGTTCCTCTCCAAAAGTAGAGCGTTGACACGATCACCAATAAATAATGTATTTTCACTTTTATTTGAATTCAAAAAATCACCTTTGTTCCCAGTTTACACTTCTGACAAACATCTAGAATTAATTCAACTAAATCAAGTAATTTTGCCTAATTTGTGAAATCCAAATAGCCTATTTCTAAATGGATGCAATGGAAGATACGTTTAGAAGCAGCGATTATTCTTATATAGTTTTAGATCAACGAGGAGTACTTTCAAACTCAGAAAAGGAAATGCAAACCCTTTTTTTTAACTTTTGGCGTCAGTATTGGAACGATATTTTAGATAAGCTGCGCATTAGCTCTCGAATGGATGACAACGATTTTTTCGATCAGCAGAAGATTACAGTTATCGCATATAAAAATGAAATCGTAACAATGCATTTATTGGGAATTGCCAACACCAATCTTCAATCTGGACAAAAATATTTTAGTAAATTCACACCCCAATTTGGTGATTTTTTAAAAAAAAATAATGTAAATCGGATATTGGCATTACAGTATTTAGCATTTAATCCGACTTGGCAAAAACGAAAAGAAGTACCGATTATTTATTTGCCTATGGTTATGGGCTCGTTATCGGTACTTCAGCAAACGATTGAAAATGTTGATGCCGTAGTGTCGGTGGGAAGAAAAGACTTAGGCGTCTCTAATTCCTTAGCAAAAATGAATTTTGCCTCCTGCATACCAGACGGAAGCTATAACAATACACCCGTCAGCTATCAGGTTTCTTTTGATGCTAAAATTTATCCAAAAAAAGAAGTTAAACAAATTACTGACGATTTATGGGCCTCCAGGGTCGAAATCGGCGGTAAGAATATCCAGGAGGTAGCGTGATTCGATCCCTATTTGAAGCGAAAATTGAAGATATCTCGGCAATGTTAGACAAATATCCTTTTGAAAACAAACAAGCATGTCATTTGTTTTTTTCTCAACAGTATTACCTAATACAAAACTCCACACGATATGAAGCCATTGGCGCATCGCTACTGCCATTTGAAAGAAAAGAAGAATTTCAAGAAAGAATTCAGCACTTAACTGGAGAATTCAATCACGATGACCTAATTATCGACGATTTGAATAAGTTAGGATTCTCTGAATTGTTACCTATTTCACCTCCGACAAAATCTTTGGTGGCATTTATATACTATGAATTAGAGACCAAGGGAGCCGATGCATTGTTTGGTATTTCGCTGTTACTAGAAGGGTTAAGCACAAAGCAATGCTCGAAAGTAGGGACACGAATCAAAAAGTCTTTTGGTGTAGATTCTGAGTATCTCAGTGTTCATGACGAAGCAGATAGAGTTCATTTTCCAAACACGATGAAAATGATCGAGAACTTCGCCCAACACCGGCACACGGCAATAATTGAAAATTTGGAGGTAAGCCACTTTCTTTATTCGTCGATGATTAAACACTGCCATTCCCAATTGGAAAAAGTAAACCTTCGACAAGTTGTATAGCTAAAGCCATGGTTGCGGCTCTAATCGAACTGTAAAACGATGCTCTGTTTTAGATTTGAGCTGAGACTGTGGATGAGATAACAAAAAGAAATCCAAGGCGGAACAATGATGGCAGAGCCAATTCCCTGCTAAGACCATTAGCCGTATTTTGTAAACCCATTCATGCCTTTCGATATCGCGGTGAAATTAACTTTTGAAAATTTAGCTTTCACCTCCGTAATTTTTACAAAACCGTCGTTCTAGGGTCAAAAGCCTACTTTCTTTAGTAAAATCAATACTGTGAATTAAAAACATCAGTTTTCTAAGCGCTGAAAATCTAGCACTTATTTTTTTCAACGGAAAATCGATACTTCTATAAAAACCGGAAATACAACATGGATTCAATTACATATCGGATTTTCGGTTCCAACTTCCCAACGTGGCCCCTTGGTTGCTTTGTAACATAGCGACTTGATCATTTCGTGATCAGTCAGGGGGAAATATGATTCACAAAGTTCTATTGGTCGACGACGACCCGCTTATTGCTGAAGATTTTAAACGATCGACAGCTGCTGAGCCTACCTTGGATATACACTGGGTTAGCTCAGGTCAGGATGCGATTCGCTTAGTTGAGAAGAATCCACGCCTGTTTTCAGTTATAATCATGGATTACTTAATGCCATTATTGAGCGGGGCCGAAACCACGAAACGGCTTCTAGAGGTTAATCCCGATTTACTTATCGCCGTATACTCTGGCGATCAAACGCGCGAGGCAATCAAAACTAGCTATGCTGCCGGGGCAGTTGAGTTTTTAGATAAGGGCATATCAAGCCACGAACTTATAAAAAACCTAAAATCTTTTTGCAAAAAATTTGAAGATACGTTTCAGACTCTTCAGCCAGAAGACACTCCAAATCTCTGCGAAGAGATTATTAAATCAGTTGGAATGATTGGACGCTCTTCAAAACTTGCTGAAGTAGCAAAAACAATTAAAGCAGCAGCTAGCAGTGATTGCAATGTCGTCATCTACGGTGAGACCGGCACTGGAAAAGAATTAGTAGCCCGTGCCCTGCATAATTTGTCTGATAGAAAAAATCGTCCGTTTGTTCAGCTTAACGTTGCAACTCTATCTCCAGAACTATTTGAAAGCGAAATGTTTGGTCACACTAAAGGCTCGTTCACCGGAGCCATTGCAGACAAAGTTGGAAAATTTAAACTAGCCCATAGCGGAACTATTTTTTTAGATGAAATTGCCGAACTACGATTGGACTTACAGGCACGCTTATTGAGAGTTCTTCAAGACGGTGACTTCTTCCCGCTTGGTAGCAATAAGCCAGAAAAAGTTGATGTACGAGTCATTGCCGCCTCTAATAAGGAACTTGAGAAAGCCGTTAAGGATGGAACATTCCGGGAGGATCTATACTACCGTCTTAACGTTTTAAAAATAAAGACCTACCCGCTTCGAGAACGCCCAGAAGATCTCCGTCCGCTTGTTTTATATTTTCAAAAAAAATACCGGGGTAGTGAGAAGGTATTTCTAATGAAGACAATAAGATTGATGGAACTCTATAAATGGAAAGGCAATATCCGCGAACTTGAAAACGAGGTCGAGCGCATTATGCTGACTCTACCTGTAAACAAGATTGAACCAATTCATTTGGATTCAAAATTTTTCGCTGAAGAAAACCAAGTTAGCTCAACTCCGCAAATCAAAGATTTTTCCGATTTGAATATTTTCGTTAAAAATTTAGAAAAGAATTTAATTTCAGATGGAATCAAAAGATCACAAAATAATTTAAAGATTGCGTCGGAAGCTCTAGGCATTGGTTATTCCACACTAAGAGCAAAAGCGAAAGAATATAATATAAACATAATGGAGAGGGTGTAAAATGAATTCAAAATTAAAACAACTAGCAACTGGTCTATTGGTGCTCGCGGGCATAAGCGCAAAAGCAGAAAATTCAGAAAAGAAAATGGTGGTTTCTAGAATTCTAGTCGCCTTTATGACTCAAGGTTATTCCAAGTCTAAACTTCAAGCGCTATTTGATAATAAATTATTTCAACAAGATCCTAATTCTGACAGTATATTAATTGATAGAGATAACTTAGAAAAACTAGCTTCGATTACTCAGGATACTCAAATTATGCAATTGATAGCTGATCTGGAAAAACTATCAGGAACCGATACTTTTGTTCGAGTGGTTGATCCTAACGAAATGATATTAGCCAGTCAGGATCGAGTAGGCGGCGGCCATTGAGATCACAGTTTTTATTGATCACGTTATTGACCTCGATACTATTAAGCAACGCCTTTGCGAAGGAAAGCGATATGAATAGGTTAATTGTAACCGAAACCGGAAAGTATACGTCTTTGGACCCTTTAGACGCTGATAAAACTCACAACCTGCCTGTTGCTCGGATGGTTTACCTAACTCCCCTGCAAATCACAAAGGACAATGATCTTACGAGCCTCGTATTCGAAGAATTTAGCTATAATGAGTCCACTAAAACAATCGTTTGGAAAATGAAAAAAGGACTTAAATATTCTGACGGCACCAACATCACGGCAGAAGACGTTGCCTTTTCTGTAGCGCGAATGGCACATAAGAGGCCGAAGTTCCCGGTAATTGAAACTATTGATGGACTTGAAAAGTGGATGACTCAAAAGTCACCCCTTGAATCATTGCCTACGGGTATCCAAGTTGATGTTGATAAAATATCAATCAAACTAACGCATAAACACTCAAAGCCTCTTTTTCGATTTTGTTTAGAGCTATTTTCAATTATTCCAAAAAAGTGCGTTGATCTTCAGACTGGCAAAATTACATGTCAAAAAATTCCCACTAGTGGTCTTTATAAAATCATAGACGAAACTGAAACAACTGTTGATTTTGAGCGAAGTCATTTAGAGGTTACAAAGTTTAGCGGCCCAGATAAAATTCGGTTTGAATACTGGCCATTGTCTATTGTCGAATCAAAGCTAGCCGATCTAGATGAAAAATCTGTAATGAGCGGAAATGAATCGCACTTTACAAACAGCGCACTTTCTAAAGTTCAAAGTGAATTTAAGGTTCATTTTCTGCCAGCTTCACGATTTACCGATATTGACTTTAATAAAAGCGAGGGTTTCTTTAAAGACAAACTTTGTAGGCAGATTTTTGCTTCGACATTCCGAAATTCATTTAGATTATTATCCGGAGAGAGTTTTACGCCCGAGTCGAGTATCTTTACTAAAATAGTACCTGGCTATTTGTCAGCGGAGGATCTTAAAAAGAAATCATTTTCATCGATTAAGGATTCTGATGTTCAAAAATGCAAAGACAAACTGAGACTTCATCCACCAACATGGGCCATCATAGAATCAGAAAAAGACTCTAATTTAAATAAAGCCATTCAAATTACTTTTAAAGAACTAGGCGGAAATGACAAGCCAAACATGATTTTAAAATCCCGTGCCGAGTTCGACTCACTATTTGATTCTGGAAGAACTTCGATTTCTTACGGTGGATCAGGATTTTGGGCACAGGATGCTGCCGGTGATCTCCAGATGTTGTTTACGCCGGGTCTTCACAAGTCCTTGGATTTTGTTACCAAAGATCCGACCCTTCAAATGCTTATTAAACAGCTCAAGGACGATACTACGACGAAATCCCGATATGCTGAAATCAACCAATATTTGCACGATGAAGCGCTGTTTAACGTGTACTCTCACGTTAGACGGTTTTTTGTTTCTAAGAAATCAAGTCCTAACTTGGATTTACCGTTTGCAATCACATCGCCGTTTCCGTGGCATTTGTTTGAGGAAACCAAATGAGTCCACAACTTGAGAATATTATCATCCAACTAAAGGCAAAAAGTGCACTTCCTAAAAAAATGGAAGTCTCTTCGGTGGGTTCATACTGCTTTGCCAATATGTTTGACGAGGTACCTTCTGGTATTATTAGCGAAAGCGTATCCTGTGGATTTGATAAGAATCCAGATCTAGCAATTCTAAAAGGTCTTTCTGAATTTTTTGAAAACCGTGCATTTAAAGAAGGTTTTGAAAATGGCATAGAATCATGCCGAACTGATCGATCTGATGGTTTTGCCGCATTCCCTGTGTCAGAGACCTTAAACTATAAAGTCGACGCCAGAAAAAATGCATTACAAGAAGCTATCGAGAGATTGGTGTGGGCTAATTGGTGGGATGATTGCAGCGTTGGATTTGATTTGTTATCGATGGATGATATCAGTCTAAGTCATTCACAAATTAAATTCTTAAAAAATATCAAAACTCAGTATGGCTTAAAGAAAATATTAGCGGTTTACCCGCATTTTGAAAATGTGGGAAATGAATCTCTAGTTATCCTAGTTGGCTTTTTCGATAATGGCGGGGTTGTTTCCGGGGGGGCTTGTGGGGACAATAGTGACTCGACCATCGATCGCGCGCTTTCTGAACTTTTTAGGCATACGTTGGCTATTACCAGAATGCGAAATGGAACAGGTTCGGCAACCAGCTTCTATGAAAAACGTTTAGAGTATTTTTCATCAAAGGCAGGGCACATGGTGGTGGAAAGCCGACTGTCTCAGGTTGGTTTTAAGCGAATCAAGTTACCAATGGCTAAATTCGACACGGAAGTACCCCATTCACTTTCGGAACTATTCTACGTTCACCGATTCTTGTTTAAAAATCAGCCCGTATTTATTGGTGGGAAGGTTGAGAGGTTTTGTATATGAAATTCTCTAAAGAACTAGTCGGTCCACTATCGATTTTAATGATGACCTGTTCTTTAATAGCAGCTGCCGTTTATTTTGTTTGCCATATATACTTAGATAAAATAAGTCACGAGTCTTTACAAAATTGGATTCAGGCAGAGACTGTTAGCATAAAGGAAGGCAATCTATTGTCGGCCATAACCAAAAATCAGCGAGTACTAACGTCTTCGGAATTCATCAAGGGTGTAAGCCTGGTAGACCTATCGTCAAATGACCAGCGAGTTTTGATTGGTTTTGGTGAGAAAATTCTATCCCGAGACATTGCTAACTCGGCA
>CAZCHT010000126.1:0-12950 GCA_964498705.1 uncultured Bdellovibrio sp.
CTTTTTTCTCTTGTATGATTTTGTTTCCTGTTCGCAAAATTTTTAACATATCAACAACGTGTTGCTGATTAAAAGAAAAACCAAGTTCTTGATTGGTGATCATGGTGCAATCATCAATTTCTATTGGACACTTTGTTGATGAGCCAATATATCCCCATTTTAATGGTCCTTCTTCTATGTGAAACTCAATGATGCTGAATGGTTTATGGAAAATAAGCGTAGGACCTTCTAAAGAAATTAACTCAGAACCAGATCTAACTTTGACTGTATTGGGCGGCAAATTACCAAATGAGATAGACCAGTCTAAGCCATAGGTTTGATAGTGGATATTTTTTTTATAATAATGGATTTTATTAGAATAAACTATATTCTGCTCTAAAAATGACACTTGGGAAATATAAGTTGAAGTTTTGATATTAAACGATTTTCTTTTCCTTACACGTGTTCTTAAAGAGACTTCAAAATCATTTTTCATTTTCATATTTAAAGAGATTATTAATCGCAAGGCAAGTATTTACTCTGGAGATAGTATTTTTACAGTATACTCCACATTTCCTTTTGTATTAATATAAGAACTGCCAGCAGCACATATTTGATTTGAAAGACATGGAATTAACGAGTTGATAGAAATATAAGTACCTCCAATAATTGAGTTTAAAGTTTCCACCGTTGTCCAAGTACTTCCTGAGTTTGAACTTTTCCTAATAATTCCTTTATAAAAAGAGGCTGCATCCAAAGCATAGCCACCTGTATAAATATTCCCAAACTGATCAGAGGTAATTGTTAATGCCATAGCTGTTTGCCCTGTCACATGTTGAAAATTATCAACTGTGCTCCATGTGCTTCCACCATCTGTACTTTTTCTTACAAACCAAAATGGACTTGAAGAGTTATCTTTAGCCTGTCCCGCGACGTAAATTTCATTACTAGAAGTTATATGTATACTGCTTGCATATGCCTCTTTTCCTACGGACCATTGAAAACTATCAACGATAGACCAAGTCGAACCACCGTCTGTACTTTTTCTAACTAACCAAAATCTAGAGTTTGCAGAGTCCACCCCCTGACCCACAGTATAAAGCGAACCATTTGAATCAATACTCATCCCTGTATTTGTTGACGATTTTCCAACAGCAAGCTGATAGTTGGTAATTACTGACCACGAGCTTCCGCCATTAGTACTTTTTCTGACTATCGCATGACTGACTAAAGATCCATCGGCGGCAGATCCTGCGACGTAAATATTATTTGCACTATCCACGATAATATCTGCTGCACTGATATTTCCTAGTCCTCCAGATAAACTCCAGTCATCAATCGTATTCCAAGTGACCCCATTATTAACGCTGCTTCTGACAATCCATCGCGGATAGCCTGATGAATTATAGGCCATTCCTAAAGCATAGAGCGTGCCATTTATAAATGTTATTTTATTAGGAGATGCCGGACCGTTCCCAGAAGCTAATTGAAAGTCGTCAATAGTAATCCAAGTAACTCCATTATCTATACTTTTTCTAACGATCCAGTGGTTCAAATTTAAAGTATCACCAGAACTAGCGCTGCCGGATGAAAATAGTACTTTATTTATTGGGTCATAAGCTATGGATTTGGCTATGGCCTGCGAGCCAGCAACATAACCATAATAATCAACATTACTCCAGGTTGCGCCATTATCAGAACTTTTTCTAATCGTCCACCCAAGAGCGCTGCTTGGACCTTTACCATATCCTGCTGTAAAAATATCTCCTAAATTGTTAAGTGTAACCGCATAAGAATAATTATGACCACTTGCCGAATAGAGATAGTCATCGATAATTGCCCAGGTAGCACCTCCATCAGTGCTTCTTCTGGTTATCACATGATTCCAGCTTGTCTCTAATCCATAACCTGTAACAAAGATGTGACCACTATTATTCACGGCAACACCTTGAGCTAAAGCATTTCGTGTCGCGATATACTGGAAGCTGTCAACGGTGCCCCAGGTTGCTCCAAGGTCAGAACTTTTTCGCACCACCCAAAAGGATTTGCCTCCAGAGTCTTCAGCAAATCCTACTGTATATAGTGTTCCGATAGAATCAGCTATTATAGCTGAAGCATTCGAATCTTTTCCAGCAGCCAAAATATAATCATCAACTGTTGACCAGCTTAGGCCATTATCAGAACTTTTTCGCACCAACCAATGAAACACATTAGAGCTATCCAAGCCATCACCTGCGACAAAAATATTCCCACTATTATCTATATGAATTGAATTGGGCATTGAAATAAAAGTTGCGGCATATGCGAAATCATCAACGACTATCCAAGAAGCTCCGCCATCCAAACTTTTTCTTATAATCCAGTGCCCATAATCAGAAGCATCATATCCATATCCAACGCTATAAATATTTCCTGCGCTATCGAAAGTTAAATCATTCGTGCTTGAGCTTTTACCAGAGCTCAGTTGAAAGTCATCAATAGTTACCCATGTAGAACCACCATCTTGACTTCTTCTTACAATTCCATGAGAGATGTTTGCGCTATCATTAGCAACACCTATAACATAGATAGCTCCGGAAGAATTGACTTTAATCTTACGACCCATGGAAGTCTTACCAGCAAACAACTGATAATCATCAACTAAAGTCCAAGTGGCACCAGCATCTGTACTTTTTTTAACGAGCCAACGAAACACATTATTTATATCACTTCCATAGCCAACACTAAATAGAGTATTGGCATCATACATACCAATATCATAAGCTGTTGCATTTTTTAAAGGTGATGTACTATCTAATTTAAAAGAATCTTTCAGTTCAAAAGCCCTGACCTTTATTTGTGAAGTTGCCACTTGTCCCACACTGTCCTGACCAGTCACAGTTTCAACAAAAGGATTTATATTCAAGGGCGCCGTATAGACCCCGGAGGTCGTATTAATATAACCGCTTCCACTGTCATTAAATGCGTAGGGAGTTTCACCGCCAACTAAGGAAAGTATTGTGGCTTCACCTGTAATAATCGAAGTTGATGGTTGCAGGAATGATAGTAACGTTGTAGCTATCCAACCATCACCATAAATAGGCTGGCTTACATTCCCATTTTTATCAACAGCTCTCACCATCGGGAAATAAGTTGAACCTTTTGTTAAAGCTAATCCAGATTGAGAATTAAAATTCTGATCAGATATGGAACTCCAATTCAAAACGTCTTGTATTCCAGAGTTTGAACCAATGGCTATTTCATAGTGATCTACACCACTTTGTTTATCTGCCGCGGCAGACCAAACAAATGTAGGCGTAGATGATAGGGATCCAAAGCTGAAACCATCATCGATAGCTCCAACTATTATTGGCGCCTCTTTATCCATATCCATTTTAGATACAGAATTCAAATCCGTAATATTCATCGAAAGAGTACAACCAATTACATTTAGAACTAAAAAAATATGAATTACATACAGGCTTATTTTCATTCCTTATATTTATCGCCTGAAATAGTAATATACATAAGTATCAAAATGAGAACACATCCTCAAATAATATATATCGTATCTAAAGACCTTTACTACTTATTTTAGACTTCAGAAAGTGGTCTTCCCTAAAGGAAATGCCATAATGTTAGATTTTTTAAAATAGGTTACAAAATAACAAGTTATTTCTGTCGCAATTGCTATTGTAAACCTCATGAATGAGAAGCTTAAAATTTATTTGGAAAAAGAATTCACAAACAGAAAAAAAAGAAATGCTAAGTACTCGTTAAGAGCGCTATCAAGAGATATCGGAGTTTCGCATTCAGTTATCAGTGAATACATGAATGGAAAAAGAAATATAACAAAACTAACTTCCTATAAAATTTTGTTTTTTCTAAAAATTTCACCATCTAATTATTCTAGATTTAGCAAAACCACTAAAAAATAGAGGGAAAGAAAATCTACAGCAGTTGAGGTTGAAAACAAAGTAGCCAGATATCGATTAGATTTTCTTAGTTAAAGAAAATAATTGGCAATTTAGTTGGTATACTTCGGTGCATTCGCCTTCGGTTAGCATTTCTGCGATTTCACAAATTGCATCGTTAAGGCGAGCTTTTGCTTTTTCTAAATGATCCGGATTAATGGCCATAGTCACACCGTTGATCAAACGATTCTTAAAGGCCTCATCTGAAGTTTCTTGTGTTAATTGCTGCTTAGCTAGGTCAATCATCTGACCATGAAAACCTCGAATACTTTCCATGGAATAAGTTGTTGGAAAACGAATGCGTTCAGAAACCTTATTCCAACGATCATCCTTCTTTTCTATGAAGCCTTCATGCTCAAGTAAACTTAAGGACATCCGCACTTGCTCTGGGGAAATATTTAATCTCTTAGCAAGGGCACTCGGAGTCATAATAACCCCTTTGCACGTTAGTAAATCCATAATCGCAATATTGTACCAGTGATTGTAAATATTAGATTTTTTTCTTTGAACTTCTGAATACTCAGCCACTCTAGATTTAAAATCATCCTTCTCAACATCTTCATCAGAGATAGCATTTTTTGCCAGAAAAGCGCGTTTCATCGCTTGATCAAATAAATTTCGTGTGACTATATCCATTTTCAAAATACGTTTAAAGTCCATCACTCGTTGTTTCGGAACTTGCCTTTTTCCTTTTACAACATCACTCACAAAGGATGCGGACATATCTAAATCTCTAGCAAGTGCTCGCAGGGAATAACTGGGATTCTGCTTTTTTAAAGCTGTCAATTGTCGCTGAAGGATATCACTGGGAGTTTGCTTTATGGACTTCATTTTTTATGAAAGCTTTCCATCGTAGTGATGATTTCATCACATAAAAATCCCGCATAATCACCAGCCAAGGTATAACTTCTAGGATTGATAATAACTTTGTTTTTCGGAACAATCATAGCTAAGGATTTACCATTATACTTAATAGTTGTTTTATCAATCAAAGGTTTACCTAATTTTATTTCTTCGACGGTTCGTTCGATATCTGATTCCAAAATCGCATTGAATACTTCTTCAAATTTTACATGTTTAACTTCGGCCATAGACCAGCGAGTTGTTAAGGCTAACAAAGTTAAGTATTTAATCGTAATCCCAAACTCATCACCGCCACCACCTGTTAGCGAAATACCTCCCGCTAATAACACCACTGGAGTTTGATCCGTTTTCGCAATTTCCATAACCGGCCTGCTTACAACAGCAACCGACCAGAGGGAACTTAATTTATCTATAATTATTTTACTCTCAGAAAAATATTTGTTTTCTTCAGAAAAAACCAAAGAAGCAAGAAGCGCTAAACTCATAGTCATCTGATACTTTTCGTCTCGATAACCCAAGGCACCTAAGGCTTCATGCAAAGCAATTTCTTCACGAATCGCTTCGTCCATGTCAAACCACTCTTCCCTAGAGACAACAACCAAGCGACGATTGACACTGTAAACAGCCGTTGAGCGTGCTCCATTGTTCCCTATGGTGAAGGGTTTCCCGATATAGGCCCGCCACTTCACATTAAGAATTTCTTTTCTTAATGCCACTAAGTCGAGATTACCCAGTTTAAGATAGCGACCAGAGCTGATAATAACATCTATTATTGACGTTGCTTTATTGGAAAGGTACGCGGTCGTTTGCGGACTCTCGACACTGTTTTGAATCCAATACTCAAACCCATCTTTAGTGTTATTTTGCACTTCCGTTGCGCCGACGAAACCCGCCACTATCATAGCTAAAATGATAACTTTTCTTAACATGAATTACCGCCTGAGACTTATAAATATCACAAAAAGATATAGAACATCAGTATTCCCATTTTCAAGGGAAGTTTTTTCATGTTCACCTAAAAAGTGAACAGATTCACATGTAAATAAATTGGTCAGTATTGTTTAAAGGCCCTTAAAGCTTCTATAACAGGATGAAAAAAGGAGACTCTATGCGTATTCATCAAATTTTATCTATTTTTATAATTTCTAGTGGATTTATATCTTCAACGGCTTTTTCTCAAACGACTTGCCCTAAAGAAAAAATGCAAGAAATAAAGCGACTCATTCTGCCGGACATCTCTCATAATCCTGCTTTTATCGAAAGCTTGTTTAACAATGTCGAGCTCGGTAAATTAAACTGCCAAATCAAAACTCAAAATATTGATCAAGGTTTTTCTTTGGCTACCTGTGGATATAGTTACCCTAAGGCCAATCACCAAATTTTCTTCTCAGGTAAAAATCAAAGCTGGAAACTGACAGTTCGTGAAGATAGCGTCGAGTGCTCAAAATCTCCGGGCTACTGGCTTACTCAAGTCGAAACTAAATTAAATTCCATCAAAGGAATAATCCCTAATGAAAATAAACTCATTGTTCAGATTGTGAATCAAAAATGTGCTCAAGAAGATAATTTCCAAGCCATCATCTATTCCTACAAAAATAGCGGCGACGGAAAAACAGTTTCACAATTGGCTATTGTCGATGGATCTGACTCACAAGATTCGTGTCCAGAACAAAACAACACAATTGTTCAAGAGCTTTCTCTGGAAAAATTAGGCCTAGACATCAATCTTTTCAACTAACAAAAAAAGGAAATTAAAATGAAAAAATATTTTATCACTGCCATTTTGATATGTGCATTCTTTGATTTCGCTTATGGAGCGAGTGAAGAAAACGAGAACGATCCGTGCAAAACAATAATCGCCTTCCAACCCCAAGCAAACGATATTGTAGAGGCGGCTTCGGTTTTTAATATCTACATGACTCTCTCGGCTTGTAGTGTAAAAGACAAAATTAAACTCAATACGTCTCAGTATATGAGTCTGATTTCTTTTTCCCATACGAACGATGGACATAAGTTTGAATATTCGATCACTACTTTCGGAAAAGGAAATTTAGTGACTAAACGGACTTGTAAAATATCTTCGCATTATGAACATCCCGCAGGATCCTCACTCGATACACTCATTGAAATGTATTCAAGTCCAAAGTGCAGTAAAGATATAGTGATTCAGTAATAAGAAAGTAAACACTGATGATTCCAAATAAAAAAGTCGTCAGTGTTTACTTTTAAAATTTAAAGTTAAAACTATTTTATGCGAGTATAATTTTTTCCAGAAATAGGGTAAACAACTCCTTTAAATTCTGATTTATAACCAGTTGGTGTTACTGTGATAGAAAATGTACCGAAACTTCTTAGATAAGCAGGCACAACTAAACCTAGCTGGCTAAGATTCGTAGAATATGTCCCCCACTCAGCATAATAAGCCTCAAGTGCTGCGACGGAAGCATTCATTAAGTTATTAATTTCTAGTTCTAACTCATGAGCATTTGCGAATTGGGTCATTCCACTCAAAGTTCCTGCACCGTTGATTGTGTAAACACGATTTAAAACTGGATTCAACTTACCTTGCATACGCACGGTTAAGCTTGCGCCATTCACAACGACAGTTGTATTCATATACGAAGAAAGAAACGATGGGACTGTATAGTTAAGTGCTGCAAGAGTTGTAGCAAACTGTCCCCACTCGGCCATGTAGCCACTTTGTAATTGGTAGATATTTTTTAAAGAAATACGAACATCACTTTCGATTTGTGGAACCGTTGGCGTCGTAGTCAACTGAGCCAAAACAGGTGTTGTAACTGCTGTCATCATCAGAGCAAGAGCAATACCAAAAGACTTAAATGTAAACATAAATTTTTCTCCTTATTATTTAAATGCCATTTCCATATGACACGCATGTTGATTCTACTGAAAAACCCATAAGTGTCTAGTCTTGAAAACTTCTTGATAAGGATTGCGTAATAAAATTATAATATTCATATTTTTAGAACCTCGTATAAAAAAGAGGAGTATTTCCATCAGAATCCAGCGCGATTTAAAACCAGTTCGAACAAACTCATTGAGAAAACAACCAGTAGACAATTAACTAGACAAAAAAATAGTATCGTATATAGCCTTGTTATTCATATGCCCAAAATTCATTTGATCCGAATATTTATATTATTCATTTTGGTGGGGACTCCAATTTTTTTATTTTCGTTCCCTATGAGGGATGGAAATCTGTAGTTCAAGTTTTTGATGAAACTCGCAAAGAAATCATAGCTGACTATGAAAGAAGAATCCACCAAATTAGAAAAAATCATTGCTCAACGTAACCATAGATCAAATTGAGGATAGGAAGAATTAAGGCCGAATCGTTCGATCCCAGCATTTAGTTTTCATTGGTTGTTGTTAAAATTGTGTGATTGGAATGGGTCTTTGGCAACAAATTTCACCGACTTTTGAATTTTGCGACGTACTTTTGATTTACTGAGGGTGTTTTTCAAGATTTCGAATACACTAATCCATTGCCGCTGAATTTCTTAGTCTGCCGATTGATTAAAATTGTCGAAGTTCGTATCGAAGTGCTGCTGGGCGAAGTCATCTTCAAAATGATGTTGAACTTTTGGCGGCCCCCTGGCCGGGTACAGTGGCGGTGGTTTTGTGTCTAGCCCCATGTGCTCAAGGATTTTTCGAATCACTTTAGGATCTTCGATGGCTGCAATGATTTTCATTCTGCCGCCGCAACTGTCGCTCGTTATCTAAAATTTACTAACTCTAAAAAAAACAAGAAAGAGCTCAATAGAACGGCTGGTTGCGAAGCCTCGCGGTTATTTCGCATTGGTCCGGTTAGGAATGTACAGGTCAGATGACCTTAAATTCGTTTTAATGATCGCCTTTCGGTCAGTGTCGAAATCTGCTTCAGTCATAGAAACTATTTCAAATATTGAACTTTCTTGAGCACGAATGGTCTTCGTATGATAATTTTCCACCCAGTTCAAAATCAAATACCTGGGAGTCAGATATGAAGTCTTTAGTTTCTTTTGCTTTTTTTCTTTCTGCTGTCGTAGCTTATGCTGATTCTAACATAATTAAGCCAATTAATACTCTTGAACCAGCAAAGGGCGTTGTGTCCGTCAGCGGTTCACAATTTGACTATTCTGTCCTTGATAGAGGCTGGACAACCTCTGGAGAGATTATACCTAAATTCAACATTGTCGCTGAAAAGTCATTTATTATTACGTACCAAGCTCAGGGCTCCCTGGATAAATCTAAAGCTGCTGCACTTTGGATTGGCGTACGATCAGACGCCGATCAAAAATGTTTGGAGTTGGGTCAGATCGAGTATAAAGGACAAATCGCTTCATTCGATCAAAGTTACACAACTGCACTTTCTGCCAAGATTGTAAATGCATCAAAACCGACTCTTGATATAGGTACTGTTGCACTGGCGGCAGTGTGCCTAGTCAATGTTAAGGTTTCCAAATTTCGTTAGTTTATCGCGCCCCAAAACTCTACCTAATTATCATTGTTGGGACAGCTCGGATGAGCTTTCATGGTCACTAAAGTTTCGGAAAGAATTCCGTAACTTTGATCAAATTCGCCTATAAAATATTGCCCTTATTTCAGAAACCCGTATGCGAAATTGTAAGATCAGCCCCTAGTCTATCCATTTTATACGACACGGAAAGGCAACGGCTACTTAGAAATCCATTCACAATCTTTGACCGTTTTTACTTTAGGACACAGTTCGCTTTTCAAAAATACCGTTCGCTGTGTCCACTCGCCACTTAAATTACAGGTATAGCGAATACACTGCTGAGATTCCTGAACAAACGCGCATGTACTTAGAACTCCGTTTGGGTTTTTACAAATATACTTGGAACTATCGATCGCGGCCTTTTTGACCTGCTTCTTTTTGGCTTCCGCTGCCTTCTTCACTGAAGCCGTCCACAGATTCATATCTAGCAATAGTGGCTTATCGATTTTATGTTTTTCCATTTTTAGTTTTGGAATCTTGCGATCATTAAGTAAAAAATCGTAAGCGATATCGCCATCGACTAACTCGGCTTGAAAAACTAATTTTGTCCCTTCCGGCGTCGACATTTCTCGATCATCAGAATCTATTTGAACCACCTGAGGCTTTGACAAAATTTCGAACATAGTATTTTTTATTTTCAAATCATGCTCAGCTAAAAAGTCACCCGGCGTGATTCTAAATTTAAAAAATGTAGGAACCTGAAATGTCAGATCCGTCGCTTCAGCTTTAATATAAATACGGCCAGATACCAACTGCAAGACGGAATCGTTATACCTAACTATACTATTTTTAAATACTTTTAAATATAAATGCCCCGTTTTGAAAATCATCGCATCTGTGTTGCCCGTCTCGATCTGATTAAGCCTCTCGAACTCCCAGAACGGGGCATTTTTCAAAGACGATCCGTTAACCTTCACGCCTTTGAACGACGGTGTAGTTAAAGTCCAAGCCGACTCATCAGCGACTACACAACCAGCGATCAGCAAAACAACCATCAAATTGCGAATCATTTCTGTTGCTCCCATATTTTAGCATGCTTCAAAAATACCGAGTACGCCGACCCCACAGCAATAACAAACCCTGGCATCCCGTCCATGAATCCGCGTTTGTAGAAATAATTTTCAATAAACTTCACCCACGGTTTTGTAACCAACTTGAACAACGAGAACTTGGATTTCTTTTCCTGGAACAAATGCTGAGCCTGAAGGCTCGAATACTTATCGTTTGTGATCACTTGGTGACTGATCGAATTGAATACATAGTGCTGGATGGGAGTTGTAAATTTCGATGTTTGCGGCGCTACTACTTTTTCGTGAATGCCGGCCTGATCCCATTTAGAATGTTTGCGATTAAACAGTCGCAACTGATAATCAGGGTACCAGCCGCCGTAACGTATCCAGCGACCTAAATAGAAAGAAATTCTAGGCAGCAAGTAACCCGTTTGCGCGTTCAGTGCTTCAAACCGTTCAAGGATCTCTGCCTGCAGTTCCGGCGACAATCGTTCGTCTGCATCTAAACTCAGCACCCAGTCATATCTGGCTAACTCTACGGCTTTGTTTTTTTGCGGCCCAAAACCTAACCAAGATTGCTCGTAAAAACGCGCGCCGACTTGGTTAGAAATCTCTTTAGTTTTGTCTTTAGAAAAACTATCTAAGATCACAATATCACTAGCAAAAGGGACCGAATCAATGCAGGCCTTTAAGTTCTTCTCTTCGTTCAAAGTGATAACCACTAAACTCAGTGGCAGCTTCGCAGCTGGATTGACTGTGGACATGACATCACTGTCTCAACAGTTATTCAGCTTGTCAAATGCACGGCCAGCTATTTATTCTAGTGAGAGCCTACTTTTTTCCCTAAGGGAGTCTATATGAAATACCTACTACTTTGCCTGACGTTTTTAACTGTTCCCATGATTTCTATGGCCAACTATTTATCGATCGGCGAGTCAGGTGAAATCATCAATCCGGGATCGTACCGCGTGGGTGGATCTCTTCAATCTTTGTCGGCAGGTAAAGGCGGCGTCAACGTCGGTGGTTTTCTAGATGCCGGATGGAGAGACGATTTATCAAGCCGATTTTTATTTGCCGTTGGCAGCGTAGAATATCAAATGGGTGCAACGATGAAATACATTCCGTTTCCTGACGTGGGCAACCAACCCGCACTTGGCATTCGCAGTGCACTTTGGCTGAGCCGTTATGATGACACCAGCGTTACAACACTTCAGTTTGCGCCTATGGCCAGCAAAAAGATCAATGTTCAAAAAGGAAATCTGACCAGCTACGTAGCCGTGCCCATCAACTTCGTGGCCATGAAAAATCATAATGAATCTGGCGCGCAATTCACGGTCGGCGCGGAATACAATCACCCAGATATTCCAAATGTGTTTTTTGCCGGTGAATTGCAGTTAAACTTAAACAAATCAGAGTCAGGCCTGTGTTTATTTGCTAGTATTCCTTTTGATAACAATTCTGGTTTCAAAAGACGGACTAAATAGGAGTTTCTATGTTCTCGTGGTTTAAAGACGATACAACAGCTGCCGATATTTATATCGATCTTGGCACTGCCAATACAGTTATCAGTGTACGCGGTAAAGGTGTTGTCGTTAACGAGCCAAGCATTGTGGCTCAAGTCGTGACGAGCAATCAGAAACGCAAGATCATTGCTGTTGGTAAAGAAGCGAAAGAAATCGCCGACAAACAAACCGGCAATATCGTTATTCAAAAGCCAATCAAAGATGGCGTTATCGCCGATTTTGATTCTGCAGAATATTTATTAAAATATTTCTTGAATCATCCAAGCGTAAAAGCTCACTATTCATCTCCAAGGGTCGTGATCTCGCTTCCTTTTGGGGTAACTGAAGTTGAAAAGAAAGCCGTAGTTACAGCGTGCAAAAAAGCCGGCGCCAAAAAAGTTTTCCTGATCGATGAACCTATGGCCGCAGCGATCGGTGCCGGTTTAAAAATCAAATCTCCTATTGGCTCGATGATCGTTGATATCGGCGGCGGGACAACTGAAGTTGCCGTTATCGCGCTCGCGGACATTGTTTATTGCGAAGCTATTCGTGTCGGTGGTCATAAAATCGATGCGGACATTGTTCAATACTTTCGACGTTATAAAAACATCGTCATTCCAGAATCTCAGGCTGAGTTTTTGAAAATCTCTATCGGAACAGCCGTTCCTAAAAAAGATATCCAGACAGCGATGCTGACTGGCCGTGATGTCGAAACAGGACTTCCGACATCGATGGAAATCACATCGGAACAAGTGGGCCTGGCAATGAATGATTCTCTTCAAGAGATCATCAATGCTATTCACAAAGCGCTAGAGAACACGCCTCCAGAGCTAGTATCTGATATTATCGATCAAGGAATTTGGCTTGCGGGCGGTGGTGCTTTGATTCGTGATTTTAACTTAAGAATTCAAAATGAAATCAGACTTCCCGTGAATATCGCGGACTCTCCTCTAGTAGCCATTGCCAAAGGCGGCGAGAAGGTTCTTAATGACCCATCGTTGCTTGAAAAAATTCAGCTAGAAATTTAGGAACTGGCCCCTTAGCTTGCAGCTAAGGGGAGATTCAATGTCTTCAAATTCAGATTATGATGAAGGCATACAATCGCCAAATGTAGATTAAGCAT
>CAZCHT010000127.1:0-12872 GCA_964498705.1 uncultured Bdellovibrio sp.
AAAAATCAACGCGGCTCCAGCCGCACACCCGGGAATGTAGGTAGTAAAAAAGCCTGTGAGTTTTCCCTGGGCCTCTTGAAAAATAAATAAACTCGATAGCGTAAATCGGCGACCCGCGAAATTAAAAAACTCGATATCAATAATATTTAGTACTAAAAACGGAGTTTGCAAAAGACCCAGCACGATTAGCCAAACCGTTTTTATAAATCGCTGAGGAACAAACAATGGAAACACGAGGCTAAATAAAAACAAAGGTAGAAACAAAATCGCCATCGCACAGGCGTCAAATCTAGGACCTAAAAATATCGCCTTGGCGATATTTGAAATACCGATAGATTTAAATAAGCCCCAATTCCAAACAAGGAAACTGACACGCAAAAAGCAATACACGGCTATACTTATTACAAAGGTTTTTAGATAGACGCCCATCCAGGCATTTAGCTTAAACGTATTAAATGTCTTAGAGGCTTTAAAACTGTGTATTTCCATACATTCCAATGAGATAGCTTGATTATAAGCTCTGTATTGTGCTAATTCCAAGTCATGACTGCAAATGAAATGTTAGAAAGACTAAAAAATAGTTATCCGGGTTCTGTTGTAAACGTTATTTCAGACGACAATGTGCATTTTGACGTTGTTGTAGAATCCAAAGCTTTCAACGGCCTTAGTCGCATCGAACAGCACCAACACGTGATGAAGGTCTTTGATGCTGAGTTAAAAACTGGCGAAGTTCACGCCCTATCATTAAAAACTAAAAGCATATAAGAGGTACACAATGTCTAATGTAAACGAAAAAATCGATGCACTTTTAAACGAAAACTCTGTTGTTCTATTCATGAAAGGAAATCAAAGTTTTCCTCAGTGCGGCTTCTCGGCACGCGCATGTTCCATCCTTCAAGATCTTGGCGTTAAGTTCAAAGATGTTAACGTACTAGAAGACGAAGAAATCAGAAATGGTATCAAAGTATACGGCAACTGGCCGACAATTCCACAGCTTTACATCAACAAAAAATTAGTTGGTGGATCTGACATCATGATGGAAATGTACCAATCTGGTGAACTTCAAGACCTAATGAAAGCTTAGTCCAAAATGAAGTGCAATACGGCTGTATGGGACCGATGTCTGCGATTTATAGTGGGCGTACTGCTAGTTACCTACGCGGTAGCTGGTGGTCCCAGCTGGATGTACTTAGGTATTTACTTTATTATAACGGCAGCCTGGGGCCTTTGCCCAGTGTACCTATTTTTTAACATCAGGACCCTTAGCAGCAAATCGGTTGTTAAACGCTTCTAATTTGATACGATTTTTTCATGAGCTTAAAACAATTAAAATTAGATCCTTCCCAAATAGTTACCGATCCAAAAGAATTAGCCGTCTATGGCAAAGATTGGACCACCTATTTTGATATCCGCTGCCAAGCCGTTGTATTTCCTAAATCTCACGAAGACGTAGTGGAAATCGTTCGCTGGGCCAATGAAACTAAAACCGCACTCGTTCCTTCCGGCGGTCGCACAGGCCTATCTGGCGGCGCTGTAGCTACTAAAAATGAAGTTGTCGTTAGCTTTGAGAAATTCAATAAAATTAAAACGTTTGATCCTTTAGAAAATACAATCGTTTGCGATCCCGGCGTTATTACAGAAGAAATTCAACAATGGGCTGAAAAGCATGATTTACTTTACCCGGTTGATTTTGCAGCTCGAGGTTCTTCCCATATCGGTGGCAACATCGCTACGAATGCTGGCGGAATAAAAGTTCTGCGCTATGGTCTGACTCGCGATTGGGTTACATCTCTTAAAGTCGTAACAGGAGCTGGGCAAACTTTAGTTTTAAACAAAAGCCTAGTTAAAAATGCGACTGGATATGATCTTCGCCACTTATTTATTGGCAGCGAAGGAACACTAGGATTCATAACCGAATCGACAATTCAGCTCACTCGCAAAGCCAAAAAATTACAGGTAATTTTGCTAGCGTGCGAATCTTTAGATAAAGTTATGGCTGTGTTTGCGCACTTTAATTCGAAACTTGTTCTAACAGCCTTTGAAATGTTTTCGGACATAGCCCTTAAAAAAGTTCTAGAACAGAAGCATCTCCCAGTTCCTTTTGAAACTGAATATCCATTTTATATAACTTGTGAAATTGAACTTAGTGGTTCGGAGGCGGATGAAGCTCTGCTCGGCGAGGTTCTAGAAAAAGCATTTGAAAGTGAATACGTCGTCGACGGCGTAATCGCGCAATCTGATACACAAGCGAAAATATTCTGGCGTTATCGCGAAGATATCAGTGAATCGGTATCTGCATATTCACCCTACAAGAATGATATAGCTGTACGCGTTTCCAAAGTTTCTCCGTTCGTAAAAGAGTTAGATCAAATTATCCTCTCGTCCTACCCGGACTGGATTGTCGTTTGGTTCGGCCATATCGGCGACGGAAACTTGCATTTAAATATCTTACGACCAGAAGGTATGACTAAAGAAAACTTCGTAGCGGAATGCCAAAAAGTAGATAAGAAAATATTTGAATGCATTGAGAAATTTGAAGGCAGCATCTCGGCTGAACATGGCGTAGGATTAACTAAAAAACCATTCCTGAATTACTCTCGTTCGCCAGAAGAAATTGAGATTTTCAAATCGATTAAAAAAATCTTCGATCCAAATAATATTATCAATCCTGGAAAAGTTTTCGATATATAAGAAATTAGTTTTCGATTTTTATTGGAATAGACATCGTTGTGGATTGCTTAACAACTAATCCAAATGGAATTTCAGAAACTAGTTTCTTTAAACAGGGTTCCGCAGTGACAGGTTTTTTAGTCGACTTCCATTCGATACCTATTTGTGACGCCTTAGAAATATCCCCGTTTTTCTTCATTTCCGAAGTTTGCAATTGAAACGACACTACCATATCTACAGGATCAGTTATTTTATTATCAGTAAAACACTGTATGATCGCTGGCGAACAATATAGAAGCCCACGCTGAACCGCTAGGAAATCTATATTTTCGGCATATTTATGACCTTTGCCGCCAACCAAAACTGTTTTGCCAGAAATCGAAGTGGTATGATGAGCATCCTTACCACCTTCATTTTGCAGCGAGTACGCCAGAGACGTATCGCAGCCTGTAGGACTATTTTTAGCAAACGCAAAACAGGCTACAAAAAACGAAAATACAGAGATTGCTTTGATCATTTTCACTCCTCACTTCAGAATGATTTCATCATACATTTTTTAGTATACATAGAAAACAAAAAAGCCCCTGAGTTTCCTCAGAGGCTTTTTCCTTAATTACCTTTAAACTTCACTACTAATGAACTAAAGCCTTACGGATCAAGTTCAACGCACTACCTGCTACGAACCATTTTAGCTGTTCAGTGTTGTAAGTGTGTTTCAACGAAATGTTTTCACGAGTGCCATCCGCGTGTTTCACGATCATAGTCACTGGTTTACCCGGAGCCAATGCATTGAGATCAATTAAGTCCACTGCATCTGTGTCGCGAATTTTTTCGTAATCAGTTGGGTTAGCAAATGTTAATGCCAACACACCTTGTTTTTTCAAATTTGTTTCATGGATACGCGCAAATGATTTCACAACAACCGCTGTGCAACCAAGGAATCTTGGCGACATCGCTGCATGCTCACGAGACGAACCTTCACCGTAGTTCTCATCACCGATGATAACCCAGCCACGGCCTTGAGCTTGATAATTTCTTGCGATTTTTGCGAACTCAACACCCGTTTCATGAGTTAACTGATTTTTACCTTTACCGATTTCACCTGTGAAAGCGTTATCAGCACCTAACAACATGTTATTAGAAATGTTGTCCAAGTGACCGCGGTATTTCAACCAAGGTCCGCCCGGAGAGATATGATCTGTTGTACATTTGCCTTTAGCTTTACCTAGGATCAACTGATCAGTGAAATCTTTGCCATTCCATACTGTGAACGGTTGCAACAATTGCAAACGATCAGACGTCGGAGCTACTTTTACTTCCGCTGTGGCACCCGCTGGTTTTTGGTAACCTTCTGTATCAGCAACGAAACCACGTGCTGGTAACTCGGGAGCCGTTGGTGCTTTTAATTTGGCTTTACCTTTTGGACCTTCTAATTCGTCAGTCAAAGGATTGAAATCGATACGACCTGCTAAACCCAATGCCATAACGACTTCAGGAGATGCGATGAACGCAAGAGTTTCTGCGTTCGAGTCATTGCGACCACGGAAATTTCTATTGAATGAAGTCACGATTGTATTCTTATCGCCTGATTTAATATCGTCGCGTTTCCACTGACCGATACAAGGTCCACATGCATTCGCAAGAACCGTCGCGCCCACTTCGTTGAACACTTTCATCTGACCATCACGCTCGATAGTATTTTGAATTTGTGTTGAACCAGGAGAAACCAAGAATGGTTGATTCATTTTCAAACCAAGTGCCATCGCTTGTTCAGCAATAAAAGCCGAACGCCCGATATCTTCGTATGAAGAATTCGTGCATGAACCAATCAATGCTGAAGATAATTTTAATGGCCAACCTTTTTCTTTCGCTTCTTTAGCTAATGCAGAAATAGGACGAGCGATATCTGGAGAGTGAGGTCCTACCAAATGTGGCTCAAGAGTTGTTAAATCAATTTCGTAAACTTCATCAAAGAAGTTTTTAGGATTAACTAGAACTTCAGGATCAGCATTTAATAATGCTTTGTTGGCATCGGCAACACTCGCCAGCTCTGTGCGATTTGTAGCTTTCAAGTATGTCGCCATACGATCATCATATGGAAACACAGAACATGTCGCACCTAATTCAGCACCCATATTTGTGATGGTTGCTTTACCAGTGCAAGAAATCGACTGTGCACCTTCACCAAAGTACTCAACGATTTTATCTGTTCCACCTTTAACGGTTAACATTCCGCACAGTTTTAAGATTACGTCTTTAGCTGATGTCCAGCCATTCATTTTACCTTTTAAGTGTACACCGATTAATTTAGGATTTTTAACTTCCCAAGTTAATCCGGCCATTACGTCAGAGGCATCAGAACCACCCACACCCACTGCACACATACCCAAACCACCCGCATTCGGAGTGTGAGAATCTGTACCGATCATCAATCCACCTGGGAACGCATAGTTTTCCAAGATAACTTGATGGATGATACCAGCGCCTGGTCTCCAGAAGCCGATGTTGTAGCGAGAAGATGCTGACGCTAGAAAGTTAACAACTTCTTCATTTGTTTTATTTGATGCTGCTAAATCTTTTTCTTTACCAACATGAGCTAAGATTAAATGATCGCAGTGAACTGTGGTTGGAACAGCGGCTTCATCTTTACCCGCTAACATGAATTGAAGTAATGCCATTTGCGCTGTCGCATCTTGCATCGCTACGCGATCAGGACGAAGCAGCAGGAAGCTAGACCCACGAACTAACTCTTGATTTTGTGGATCATCCAAGTGACCGAAAAGAATTTTCTCGCCTAGAGTTAACGGGCGATTCAATCGCTTGCGAATAACTTCTAATCTTTTCTGAGTTGTTTGGTATACGTTTTTTACCATGTCTGGGGAAGTTTCAATCTTGGATAACATATCCTGGTCCTTTCGTGTGTGAAATCAACAGCTCACTGTAGCTGAAAACTAAACGACTACCAAGCAAAAGCACAGGTTGACCCTGTTTGACAAAAATTGAGTATCTTCAAAATCGGGCATGAATTACCCTTTAGGAACCATGAATAGATTTAAATTTGCCTTTTCGCTTCTTATCGCCGCAATTACCTGCGCCTGTTGCCAATCTCTGAGTAAAAGCTCAGAAAAGGTAGAGGTTCCACTTATCAGTGATCCTTGGTTTTCCACGGGTCGGACTGGGAACTGGGACCAGCTTGAAAAGTTACAAAAAGAACTCAAAAGGGCCTGGGACTTTAAATCTTCAAATGGGATGACGGTCTTTATGCTTGCGGCCCGAAATGGCCATATCGAAATGATTCGAAAACTAATTTCAAAAAAAATCGATATCAATCTTCGCGATGACGGTAAATTCAATGCCCTTTCGTACTCTATTCACGGACCGGTTTCTCAAGAACTCAGACAGAAAACATGCACTTTGCTCGTGCAAAACGGGGCTGATGCGTTTGCCGAGGACCAAATGCAACTCACACCCATTCAAATGATGATCGAATATGGCTTCATCACTTGCCTAAAGCAGGTAAATCTAACGACACAAACACCGTGTGATAAAGTCAAACTTCTGACTCAGATCAAATCGTTAGTCGCCTACGCCGAAAAAGAAGATGAAAAAGAAATCGCCACCTACCTCAAATCCCAAGGCTGCGAATAAGGAACCTCAAACAAAAAAAGGAACCTTTCGGTTCCTTTTTTTCTTTCGCTGATTCTGTTTTTCAGATTTAAACGTAAGATTTGTTTTTGATTTTTTCTAAGATGATTTTCTCTGTTTTGATTGGATCTTTTGGATCTACAGAAAAATAACTTTGTTGTTCACAACGAATTTTCTCTTTTAACAACCATTTCAAGATATCCGATAAACCTTTGTTTTTCTTATCTATGAAGAATGGATCGTTATCCAATACGTCGCGCGCTTTCTTCAATGATCGCGCTTCCACTGGATCTGATTCTTTTACATTGTAGCAGAACAGATCGTATTTTTTAACGTCTTCAGGCAATACGCCCAAGAATTTAACTTCTGGAGCCGAGAAATCCGCATTTCTAATTAAAGACGCCGCAGATCCCGCTTTCAGAGTTCTGAAGATATTTTGCAATGTGTACGCATCCAGATCTCCGAAGAAATACATTGGCACATTCAATTCATCCTGGATTAGTTTACACCAACCACGAACACCGTTCGACGGAACCCCTTGGGCGCCTAGCAAAATGCAGTTGTTACGTTTAGTGAAACCCATAGTATGCAATGTATTCGCAGTACCTTCTGATTCGATAACCAAAGCGAAATCGACTTTCTTTTTCACTTTTAGTCTCAAAGCTTGAGGTTTATTTTTCGGCATGTAAGGCGAAGTTCCTAAGCTAGATAAATCAATTCTAGCTATAGATCCATCAGCCATAGTTTCCTCAACTATCAATTGATTAGAATAAGTCTGACCACCACGATCATTGGCGAAACAGTTCAATTCTTCACGATACACTTGCAGCATATCGCCGATAAAATCGATGATAGAATCTGACTCTACCTGATCTTCAAAATCCAAAGGTCTGTAATGCTTATCGCTTTTGATTAGACCTTTGCACATATAATACAATTCCCTTTTTGTATTCACGGCACCGATATTTAAATTTCCCACTAATATCTCGAGCATGAACACAACGCGCGCTAACTTTTGTACAGATGATACGTTCAGTTCCGTTCGTACGCGTTTATCCCCGGGAGTTAAATAACCTACTTTAGAATTGTAAAAAGAATTATCCAAAGACGTCTTAACGGCTTCTAAATAAGGACGTTTAGAGTTTTCTAAATCCTTAAGCATCTGATCCGCTAAAGCTTTGGCTTCTTTAGGGATATTAAGCTTAAGATCTCTGATTCGTAATAATCCACCAGCCATAATTATTTCCTATTTCTTTTGCGTCGACTTTTGAGTCGTCGCAATCGTAGTTGATTTTTGAGTTGAAGCCGCGGCTTTTTCAGTCGTCTTCGCAGTCGTTTTTTCCGTAGTTTTCTCGGTAGTTTTCTGAGTTCCTTTTTGAGTCGACGTGTCTACTGATGCCTTTGTTGTAGATTTTGTCGTTCCTTTATCCGCTGCTTCATCTGGATCGATTTCACTAAATGACTCTGCACCTTCATGGTCCGAATCCTCTTCCATTACACCGAATTTTCTCGCTTCTTTTTGTTTCTGTTTATTCAGTCTAGTTTCCGCGTCTTCTAATTGCGAAATAGCTTCTTGCGAATCGCGTCCCAGGATTTTTCTCAAACCATCTTCCGCTTTTTTACGACGAGCATCACTGGCGCCGCTCAGAAGTGCTAGTTTTTCAACTAAGATAGGACCGAACTGTTCAATATGAGCCAATTTACGTTCCAAATCGGCTTCCTTAAACTCTTTACGAATATGACGAGATAATTTCTGTCCGGCTTGCTGAGCCGCTTTTCTGATTTCATCTACTAATTCATCAGACGCATCGATAGTTTCCTTCGACGCATTTTTAAATTTAATGAATGGTGACACCACACTAATTGCAAATACGTACGGTCCCAGTGGCAATGAATCTTTAGGTTGATTTAACCCGTATGATTTCCAGTTTACTGATTCAACAGCACCCGTGATAGCGCAACCGGATTTATCAAACTGTAACGGTACGCGATTAGCAAAACGTAACAATTGAACTGGGCTGTCAGATTCCCCGCCGCGATCGATAAATCGCGCCAATGCAACTTCAACAACCACCGGTTTGAAATCGCAAATTTTTGGTTTGCGAGTCACGACCGAGAAAAAGTCAACTTGACCTAACCGTTGAATACTTTTTGATAAAGCATCTTCACCCACGGTTAGAACTGATTTTGTCGACGGCGGCATCAATTCAGTATTTTGAATCGCTTGAAAAACTGTTTTGAAATTTTCTTCACTGATTGATGTGACCGATTTTTCTATTAATGATTTCGGCATACCGTTTTTAACGAAGTCATTGATCGTAGGATCTGAAATACGCGAAAAACCTGTTTTCAAAAATTTAGATAAACTTGTTTTACCGAATAGTGTCGCATGCGTAATAAACTCACCCAATTTAAAGGTGTGAGGATGTGGCAACGTTGCTGGCGGCAATTCAGGACTTTCATTAGAAACGCGCTCAATTTTTTGCCAATCATTATCTAGAAGTTTATATTCAATAGTTAAATGAGGATTTACTAGAACCGTGCCTTCTACGTAAGTCACGAGTCCGCCGTCACCATTTAATTGCACACGACCATCCATTACGAATTCAACACGAACTCCGTTTGGTTTAGTCCAATCAATAGATTCTTTGTTTTTAATGATCCCCGTATTACTTTTGATGTCTACGTCAATTTGAGCACTGATGGCTTTTCTCATGGCCTTAGTTTTAGAAATGACTACGGCCCCACGAGCATTCGTCATCTGGGCCCATGTAGTTGCCGCTGAAATACCAATACCTTGCTGACCGCGTGAACATTGTCCGCGACCAAATTTAGACGACGCTAGATACTCGCCAAACACTTTAGCAAGATCATCGGCATCGATACCTGGACCATTGTCTTCTACGACGATTTTGATTAGATCCGTATTCTTGGTAGAACCGATGCCAACCTTTGTGATTTCGACTTTGATATCCGGCAAAATCCCGGCTTGCTCACAGGCATCCAGGGAGTTATCGATCGCCTCTTTTAAAGTTGTCAAAACTGCTTTCAGAGGTGAAGAGAACCCCACTTGTTGCAAGTTTTTGGCAAAATATTCAGCTGTACTGCTCTTGGTAATTTTACTCACTTCGCGTCCTTACTATAGCTTTTTTATAGCTGGCTATTGGTCCTGATGCCAATTACTTGGGTGTTTTCAACACAATACAAGCATCAGGATTAAAATTCACACTACCATTAGTTAAAAAGAAAATATGGGAAGTTTGCAAGGTTAAAAATTTTTTATCGCTCGGCCATCCGCGTAAATGAGCAAAATCAACCCTAAACACAGTTCAAATTTTAAGCGATGCAACTTTTGAAAGCAACTTGTGCCTTAGCATTTTCACTCTTGGGAAGCTGTATCCGCGTTTAAATTTTCCAAAGCAATATCAAAAGTCGTCTTATATGTTTTGTCGTTGTTGCACTGTTTGCAGGCAGGAACGCAGTTCTTTTTCGACGATTTTCCACCGCGAGATATCGGGATGACATGATCCATGGTCAAATTTTTAGATTTAAACTGACCCTTACAATAATGACAGATACCTGGCCCCACTTGTTGGCGCCACCATTGCGACTGCTTCAGCTCGTAGGCTTTTGCTTTCTCTCGCTTGCGGTGTTCATCGGAACTTAGTTCTTCAAAAATCATTGGGCTTCTTATAGCACTAACTTACTGATTTTTAAACTGATAATAGCCTTAACTCGATTTTCTACGTGAATTTCTTTCATCGACCGTTGAACTATCGATAAATCGTTCCCATTCTTCGCTCATAGCGACCCCACTGGGCTGCCACCCCTGAGCACTCCATTGGAACGTCCAAAACTCTCGGTAAGCCCCACGGTTTTCATGAGTAATGATCCCGCCCACTGTTTTCTGATCGACAGCCACGGCGTCGATACACACTGTAAACTCATCTGTAGCATCACCGACGTAGTTTTTCACCGAGACAATATTCATGCTAGTAATATCCAGTTCACTAATCACATTCTGTTCACCCCGAGATACCATGCCTCGAATTTGTTTTTCCCAATCCATGCACAGTTTAGGGTGCGCCTCTTGCCTAAGGATCTGGATATCTTGCCTGACCCAAGCGTCTGTTATTATAAAAAACTTATCCGTAGCCATTTTCAGCATAAAATTTTCAGTCCACTTGCGATCTGTTTTTGCCAAGTCATAAAGTAACTGCCGAAGAGATACATCTTTAGCTTTGATTCTAGCGCTAGTGTATATTTTGAAAATCCCGTAACTGACCACAATGATGGCAATGACAAACAGAGAAAATTGAAAACTGAAATCATTATGACGGTAGTAGGCGTATTGCATACACGCATTTCGGTCAAAAAAATCCAAATCCCATCCGACTATCATCCAGAAGTCGCCTCCTCGACTCATGTCCCTTTTAGAGCCACCGATAAATTAGCTGAGGCTTTATGATTCAAAAAACATTTAAAAAAGGCGACTATCTTTTCAAAGAAAATGACAAGATCACAAATCTTTATTTCATTCAATCGGGCGGCGTAAATGTTTGCTTAGTGCGAGGAAAAAAGATTTTGGATCTATACCAACTTGGCACTCAAGGTTTCGTTGGTGAAACTTTTTTCAATGGCCAAACTACTCACTTATATTCTGCGATTTGTACTTCCGAAACGAAAGTGCTGGAAGTAGCAACAGACGCCATTAAAACTCAATATGAAGCGGGTCCGCAACTTTTCAAAATGGTGATTAAAAGTCTTGTTGAACGTTTGAAATCCTCGTTCAACGAACTGAAATCAATTCGTTTAGAAAAAGATGCGGCTCCATGCCCTGAAGATCAAACGTCTATTATTTTCGGAATTTTATTTCACACAATCAATCATAAAGGCACGCGCCGTAAAGATGGTTCTATCGAGTTGACTTGGCATATGTTCAAGCAATATGCCCAACGTGTTTTTGGCGAGTCGCCAAAAAAACTAGAACAAGCATGCAATATCTTAGTTAAACTAAAATTAGCATCGTATGAAATGGGTAAGGCCGAAGACAACCCAGATGGACCGGAAGAAATTCAAAAAGTTATCACTCCTTCGTTATTGCCCCTCGAAGCTTTTTTCGAATTTTATCAATACTATTATTTCAAACAAGGTCGTAGCGAAATTCTGAAACCCGACGATTTTGTTATCAACGTCGTAGATACATTCTTAAAAGAAGCAGTTGGAGTCGTTCCCGATCGCTTTGGCGTCGTATCTTTAGACTTTTTAAAAACAAAAGAACGTTTAGCTGCCGATCATGGTATTCAATTGAACAACGATCATTTTACTCGTCTCGAGCAAAAAGGTTGCATTACCAAACGTAGAAGCATTTCAGACCAAGTGAAATTAGAATTTGAAGTGAAAGAATTAACCAATTTAATTTTTACATGGAGAGTTTTAAAGGAAATCGACAAGTGGAATGAAAAAGGTTTCGTCGATATCCATGAAAAAGAAGAAAAGAAAATCAAAAAAACTGAAAACGCATGCCCAAGCTGTGGCGCCGGCGTTTCTCTGCAAATGAAGTTCTGCTCTGAATGCGGAACTCCACTCGCTGCCAAGGCTGGTTAATACACTAGCCTTTTTCTTGTTGAGATAAAGCTTGATAGAACGTTTCAATAAGAACTTTTTTGCCCGAATTCTTTTTGTAGTAATAAACCAAATCCATCTCGTACGATAAATCTTTAACATGGATACGATTCATACGCCCTGAACGAACTTGTTTTTTCACTGCATGGGCCGGCAAGAAACCAAGTCCAATTCCTGTCTCGATAACACGTTTTAGTGTACCTACATTTGACGATTCGAAAATCACATTAAATTTCTTACCTGTGGCTTTCATTTTCTCTTTCACTTTGCGATCAAATTCAGGGTACTCGCCTGTGAACTGAACGATTAAATGATCGGCCAATTCTTCAACAGATAACTGTTGAGGAACGTTTGAGTCTTTACCTGAACAAACTAACCACATCTCTTCCTTGTTAAGAAATTTAGATTCGATGGTCTCGTCCATTTCAAAATGAAATTCTTTATTCGTTTCAGGCAAAATCAAGACATCGACTTTACCCGCTTTAAAGTTTTGAATTAGCTCCTCACCTTTTTGGTAATCAACTTTCACCATTAGGTCTGGGTTGTGCCGAAGAAGTCGACTGATGATTGGACTCATTAAATGCAAGCCTAATGAGTTGAGCGTTCCCATGAAGACATCACCTTTTAATTCAGCACCCATCGATTTGATGGCGATCTCTGCTTGCTGAACGTGATGAAGAATTTTTCTTGAGTGTTCATAGAGGATTTCACCTTGAGGTGTGGCCTTAATTTGCCTAACGCCACGCACAAGTAACTCGACTCCTAATTCTTCTTCAAGATTTCGAATTTGTTGACTGACGGCCGGTTGAGTAAGGAAAAGCTTGTCTGCTGCTGCAGTCATGCTCCCTTCACTGATTACTGTTACGAAAGTGGTCAGTTGGTATAAATTGAGCATTTTCTAAATCCTTGTTGAGATACCTTAAAAAAACTTA
>CAZCHT010000128.1:0-12861 GCA_964498705.1 uncultured Bdellovibrio sp.
GCTGAAAAAAATTATAGAGAATCAAATATCGTCTGTCGAAAAATTTCAATCTAACTTTGGAAGAAAAGGGCAAGATCAAAATCAGTTTTTTCCTGGGTTCGAAGATTTAGTTGATAAATCAGAAAAAGAGCAATTTGAAGCTAACAGAAAATATTGGGTAACGCGACTTGGGCAATTGCAAATCGAACTTTCAGTCGAGCCACAAAAAGTAAAAGAATCTTACATCATTAAAGCATCACGTTTTGAGCCTGTTGGCATAGTGTACCTTTGGCCGGAGACTAACTAATGAGTATTTCTTACGCTCTAAAAGAACACCGTGAGTGGATTGGAATTTTGCAACCCGTAGGATTAGTTGTCGCGGCAAGTGCATTGGAAAATGCACAGCTCAGGTTGCAAAAAGACGTATTCAATCTCCAAGAAACTTTTTGCTCGATCACAAATGAATCTAAATTGTCTCCTCTATATTTTACTAGTTTATTTACAAAGGTGTTGGGCTGGCGAACGGAAGATTTAATTTCAGCTGATGAAAGTCTCAATGCTTATCTTCCTGAGCGAGAGTCGCTTTTAAAGGCTGATTACGCCGTTAAAAATATTGATTCAGGTGAGTTTGATATCTTGATTAAATATATTGATCAGCTTTCATTTGACGATGAGGAAGAAGTTGAAGGCCGTGGCTGGCAGGCTACGCCGCATGCTAAATTTGAGAGGCATCTTCGTGAGAAGACAATAACGATTGGAGTTTTAGTTAATCAGTTTGGGCTTCGTTTGGTGTATGCACCCAAAGGCGAAACTTCTGGATATGTTACGTTTCCATTTAGTTTTATGCGGGAAACGCAAGGACGGTCAGTTCTTGCGGCATTTCATTTGCTACTTGGGGAAGATAGAATTTTTAAAGGTGACCCTAAACAACGTCTGCAATATCTTTTAGTTGAAAGCCGAAAATTTCAAAATGAAGTATCTACTCAACTTTCAGAGCAGGTATTGGCTGCGCTTTACGAACTTGTTCGCGGATTTCAAGAAGCAAATGATGAATCAAAAGGTAAGTTACTTGAAAAAATTTTAAAGGAAGACAAAAACCATGTTTATCATGGTCTACTTACTGTGCTTCTTAGAATCGTATTTACTCTGTATGCAGAAGATAGAGACTTAATTTCAAACGATACTATTTTCTTAAATAATTATTCAATCAATGGATTATTTGTAAAACTTCGTGGTGATTTCAACAAACATCAAGACAGTATGAATTTGCGATATGGTGCCTGGGCGCACTTGCTGTCATTATTTCGACTAATATTCGAAGGTGCCGAACTTGAATCTGATTCAATTCCTGGGCGCAAAGGACACTTGTTTGATCCTGATCGATTCACGTTTCTGGAAGGAAGAATCGAAGTTGAGAACAGTTTTAATCCTCCAAGGGTTTCTGATTTTATTGTTTGGAAGGTTCTATCTAATTTGATGATGCTGAAGGATGAGCGAATTTCTTATCGCGCTCTTGATGTTGAACAAATTGGTTCAGTATATGAAACTGTAATGGGGTTTAAGCTTGAGGAAGCGAAGGGTAGTTCAATTGCAATTCGATCTGTAAAAGCACATGGTGCTCCGGTTATAGTTAATCTTGAAGAAATTCTTTTCGAAAAGTCCGAGAAAAGAATTACAAAGCTTAAAGAAGTAACAGATCAGAAATTTGATGGAAAAGTTGCAGAAGCTATTAAGAATGCCAAAACTCCAGATGATTTGGTAATGGCAATGGGCAAAAAGGTTGCTGAGTGGGCGTCACCAATGATTATTCACCCTGGTGCCATGATATTACAGCCAGGTAATGAACGGCGCCGTTCAGGTTCACATTATACTCCTCGAACGTTAACAGCTCCAATAGTTGAAAAGTCCTTACAGCCAATTCTAAGAAACTTGGGCGAAGATCCAACTCCCGATCAAATATTAAATTTGAAAATTTGTGATCCAGCAATGGGTTCGGGAGCATTTCTTGTCGAAGCCTGTCGTCAACTAAGTGAGCATTTAGTAAGGTCTTGGGCACGGCACAAGGTAGATATCAGAGAAGAAATTCCTGTGGACGAAGATGAATTGCTATATGCCCGTCGGCTTATTGCACAGCGGTGCTTATATGGTGTTGATAAAAATCCGATGGCTGTAAACTTGGCAAAACTTTCACTTTGGCTTGTGACCTTCGCAAAAATGCATGACTTTACATTTCTAGATCACTGTTTAAAGAGTGGAGATTCGTTGATTGGCCTTAATCTAAATCAGGTCGCAAGTTTTTCTTACGACGAAAAAGTAAATCCCTCATTGTCTCGCAATAGCATAGTTGATAAAATAAGAAGAGCCACAAAAATAAGAACTGCTATTTCGAATCAAAAAGAAGAAAAAAGCTCTGTACTTTCCGAACTGTCTAAGCAGGCGGAAGATTTAATAAATGATTTAAAAATTATTGGCGATACGATCATTTATTCATTTTTTAAAGAGCAAAACAAGAAGAAAAGGGTTGAGCTTCTCGACACACTTTCATTAAAAGCTGAAAACTGGTTTTCAAGTGGAACGAGTCATTTAATCAGTAAGACTTTTGAATCGGAAATCCGAGAGCTTCATGCTACGCTAGTGCCTTTCCATTGGGAAATTGAGTTTCCTGAGCTATTTGTAGATGGAAAAAATGTTCTAACTTGCATGATTGGAAATCCGCCATTTCTTGGAGGAAAGAAAATTCGAGGGGTTTTGGGTGATCAATACACAGGTTGGATTACAAGTTTCTATTCTGAAACTAGAAAAAATTCAGATATTGTCGCATTCTTTTTTAGGCGCTGTTTCGATTTAATCTCAGATTTCGGAGTTGTTGGCCTAATATCTACAAATACGCTTTCGCAAGGCGATACGAGATATTCAAGCTTACGCCATATCTTAAAAAATAAGGGAATTATCTTCTCCGCTGTTCGTCGACTCAGGTGGCCAGGTGAGGCAGCAGTAATAGTCTCTGTAGTACATATATTCAAGGGTGTGTTGTCGAACTTTGAAATTAGCTTAGATTATAAAAAAGTTGATAAAATTACAGCGTTTCTTTTTCATAGTGGTAGCAATGAAGATCCGCTTCGATTGACTGAAAATAAAGGTAAGGCATTCGTTGGCTCAGTGTTAATGGGCACAGGCTTTTCATTTGATGAGTCAAGTACATCTACCGAAACTAATTCATATGAACTAATGAATCAGTTGATTAAAAAAGATCCAAAGAATTCTGAAAAAATTTTTCCATATATAGGCGGCGAAGAGGTAAATTCTCATCCGCAGCATCTTCATAACAGGCATGTAATTAATTTTGGTGAACTAACGCTTCAAGAGGCGAATGAGTGGCCTGATTTAATTGAAGTACTAAAAGACAAGGTTAAACCAGGTCGTGAAAAGCTTGCTGGCACCAAGGATGCTGAAAAATATAAGGAAAAATGGTGGTTGTTCGGAAGATCTACGCCAGGGCTATATAAAGCAATTTCGAAACTGCAAAAAGTATTGGTGATGGGTCAGACTTCAAAATATAGAGTTCTTACATTTATGCCAACGAATTACGTATTTGATCAAAAGCTAATAGTTTTTGCTTTCGATGATTTCGCCTCTTTGTGTTTGCTTCAATCAAGATTTCATGAAGTATGGTCCATTTTTATGGGCTCAACTATGAAAGATGATCCTGTGTATACGCCAACCGACTGCTTTCTGCCGTTTCCTTTTCCGAGATACTTTAAAATTAATGAGTCGTCGTTAGCATCTGCAGGCGAGGCATATTTTAATTTCAGAAAAGTTCTACTAGTAGAAGAAAATATTGGATTAACCAAGTTATATAATCGTTTTCATGATCCAAATGAATCAGATGCTAGATTTCTTCAATTAAGAGAGCTTCATAAGAATCTAGATATTGCTGTTTTAAATGCTTATGGCTGGACAGATTTGAATCTCGAATATGATTTTGGTGTTGAATATGAGGAAGCTGATGAGGTTGAGTCAACTAAATCATCAAGAATGAAGCCTTGGCGATATGCATGGAATGATATCACCAAAAATGAGGTTATTGTTCGACTGATGGAATTGAACCAACAATTAGGTCTTGCACAGGGTGCAGAGATAGTTGAAGAAGAGGATGAAATATGAATTCTAATGAAATCAGAGAGCAGATAGTAAAATCACTTCATCTTGATATTATAGGTCCAAATAACTCAAATGAACACAAAGATGAAGTTCTTAACTTTGCTCCATCAAAAATGTATTTAGCAGGTTTCTTAGCTCCAAAGGGCGCTTCGGTTGAAAACAGATCTGACGAAGAAGGCAGTGATGAGCTTGAAGCACTAACTGAACAAATTAAGCATGACGGCGACGATAAGGCTCCAGATAAACCAGCTAAAAAGAAAAACTTTTTTCCATCTTCAATTGGTATCAGTTGCATTGCCTCAGAAGAAACAAATTTGCTTTCTGTAAAAATTGAATGGGGTGAATATCATTCACTTACTACAGAAGAGGCTGAAAAAATAGATGCTGGATACGAACAAGGAAGAATATATTGGAAACGAACACCAAGAGCTGAATCTGTTCAAATTGATTTAACCAAAGCCATTCCTGAAAGAATTGCCGTACCCAATGCTATTGGTTTAGTTTTGGTTGTGGCGGCACAGTCAATTCCTAGCGACTGGGCTAAGCTGGGCGATATACCTAATAATGCCAGAGCACTTTCTATTTTTCTAGTAAATGAAAAAGAGATTCTGCAGGATGCATTTTTTAGAGATCTTGGCTTTATATTTCAAGTAGATTTATCAGTAACTGCGGACAAGCCATTTTTGTCTCGTCCAAATTTGAAAGGTTTAATACTTGAGGATTCTGACGAAAGAATTGCTGATGTTCAATACCGAGATACGTTTGAATTTTCAGTAGGTCATGGAATTGCCACCAAAAATGAATTTAATTCTAATAGGCAATGCACAGGTATCTGCACATCATGGATTCCAGAAGCTGTTGTAGAGAAAGTTGTTCCATCAGAAGATATCACGGATATTCCATTAGAAATGGATGTACTTGCTAACTACAAAGAGTCAAAAGTTCTGCAGGCAGATTTATCTAAGCTTGTGGATCAATATTTAAAATGGATTTCGGCGCAATCTGAAGTCAGCAAAAGCTTTAAGGGAAAACGCGCGGAAGCCGGTCAATCATTGATTGATAATCAAAAAACTGCTTCTAAACGGCTAAAGGAAGGTATCGAACTTTTAAGTCGTAAAGAAGTTATGGATGCTTTCTGTCTTGCAAATAAAGTAATGGCGATAGCTGCGAAACAAAGAAACTGGTTTACTAATAAAGATAAATTTACTTCTCCGAGCGATGCTAAAAATAAACCAACTTGGCGGCCATTTCAGCTGGCGTTCGTTTTGTTAAACTTAAAAGGCATTGTCGAGCCTTCGTCCAGCGATAGAAATATGGTTGATCTGTTATTCTTCCCCACTGGAGGTGGTAAAACAGAAGCATATCTTGGTTTAGCTGCTTTCACGATGATCTTTCGTAGATTTACAAATGCTGGCAGCTCGTCGGCTGGTATCAGTGTGTTAATGAGGTATACGCTAAGACTTTTAACTTTAGATCAATTGGGTCGCGCGGCAGGGCTTGTCTGTGCTTTAGAAATTGAACGTAAGAAAAATTCTGCATTAGGTGCGTGGCCTTTTGAAATTGGCCTTTGGGTAGGTAGAGCGGCGACTCCAAACCGCTTGGGTGAGCGCGGCGATAAGCAGCGTGAAACAGCTAAATCACGAGTTGCATCATTTAAAAGAGAATTCCCACATAAGCCTTCGCCAATTCCGTTAGAGTCATGTCCTTGGTGCGGAAAAAAGTTAGGTAAAGAATCTTTCAACTTACATCCTAACGACATAAATCCTACACGTCTTTTAGTTCGTTGTGATTCAAGACCAAATGAATGTGAATTCGCTGGTCAAAATTATTTGCCAATTCTTGGAGTGGACGAAGAGATATATCAACGGCTACCTGCTTTTTTAATTGCAACTGTTGATAAATTCGCAAGCCTTCCGTGGCTGGCAGAGACAGGACAATTATTTGGTAATGTAAATCGTTGCGATGCAAATGGATTTTACGGTGAGGCATTCCCTAAAATGGGAACACCAATACCTGGATGCAAGAGACTTTTGCCGCCTGATTTAGTAATTCAAGATGAGCTGCATTTAATTTCCGGACCTATGGGTACTATGGTTGGTCTATATGAAGGTGCACTTAATAAGCTTAGTCAGACTAAAATTGGTGATAAATGGATTGGTCCCAAAATTATTGCGTCGACGGCTACTGTTCGTCGTGCTCATAGGCAGATTCAGGCTTTGTTCGGAAAAAATGATGTCGAAATATTTCCACCACCAGGAATTAACTTAGATGATTCTTTCTTTGCAAAAACAAAAACAGAGCGCGAGTTAGGAAGACTTTATGTTGGTGTTGCTGCTCAGGGAAGAAGTACAAAAGTAATTTTACTTCGCGTATTTGCGGCGTTACTCGGAGCTTCAAAAAAACTTTATTCTGAACATACAGGCGATGGATTTAATCCTACAGATCCATATATGACATTGCTTTCTTATTTTAATAGTTTGAGAGAGCTTGGTGGTGCTCGACGAATTATCGAAGACGAAGTGACTGGCTGGCTTCAAAGAATTGAATCTAGAAAGAGAGTTGGTGAGCAATCTGGAGTATTTAAAAATCGAGAAATAGACAGAAATCTTATTGAACTGACTTCGCGGGTGAATACTTCCGATGTTTCTGAAGCGAAACGTAAACTTGGATTGAACCATGGCAAAGAAGGTTCCGTCGATGTTGCATTGGCAACAAACATGATTTCTGTTGGTTTAGATATTACGAGATTAGGATTGATGGCTGTTTTTGGACAACCGAAAACAACTTCCGAATATATTCAATCTACTTCTCGTGTCGGACGTGACGAGAAAAGACCAGGCTTAGTTGTTACACTCTATAACGTTCATAGGCATCGTGATAGATCGTTTTATGAACGGTTTGAATATACTCATAAGACTTTTTACCGGAATGTCGAAGCGACAAGTGTTACACCATTTTCTCCAAGGGCACTTGATAAAGGTTTCGCCGGAGCAGCCATGGCATTGATACGTCATGGTGTTCAGGGAATGACGATGGCTAAATCGGCTGATCAGATCGTCAAAAAGCGTGATGAGATTGAAGCACTACTAATTGAAACTTTTATTACGCGAGTAAGCAGTATTAGAACTCGTCCAGAGTCAGAAGTTGAAATCATGAAGAAAGATCTCCGAGAACGAATTTCGGATCTATTGGACTCGTGGGTGAGCATCTGGACATACTACAATGAACAAGGCACTGGCCTACAGTTTGCCAATGAAGACGAAACGACACCTTCACTAATTTATGACTTTTTAGATCCAGATTTAGAAAAATCGCCTATGAAAGATCAGCTTAGAAAGTTTAGAACGGGCCGCTCAATGCGAGACGTTGAAGAGTCGGTAGATATTTTTGTATCTAACAGAGGCGATGAGGCAAAGGAGAATGAAGATGAGTAAGGGTCAAATTCGCAAAAGTCAGATTATTACAACATTTGGACCTGGCGCTTTAGTCGATCTGCCAGAACATTCAGTGATTATCGGCGGATTAAACTATTGGCGATATGGTGACGTCGAACCTAAAAAAATTGAAGAGGATCGCCTGGCGGGTTTAATAAGAAATTGGTTCAAGTTACCTCATGTTGAATTCAGAGAACCGCCAATGCATACCGAGGACTATTCCGTAAAAAACAAAGGAAGTATTTATGCTAATAAATTCCCTACTTATTTCGTTACACAGCAGAGTTACGATTTAGTTAATGGCTTTAAAACCCGATACCTAGTTCATATCGATAATTTAGATAAGGGAAAATTTTTTAATCGTGAAATTAAAAAGAGAGTCGATGTTGTTCCAGTTAGGTTTGTACGAGCCTGTGCACATGGACATATAGGGGATATTAATTGGTATAAATTTGTCCATGGCGGGGCAAACTGTAATTATAAAACTCTTTTCTTTGATGAAAAAGGTGCATCTGGCGATTTAGCTGATATTAAGGTTCGTTGTGAGTGCGGCTCAGAGAAACGACTTATTGATGCAACAAGGTTTGATGACAACAAGCCGCCCTTAGGAATGTGCGACGCGAGCTGGCCTTGGATTGGACAAAATAAAAAAGATCCAGATGGATGTGAAAAAGCGAACAAACTTCTATTACGAAGCGCAAGCAACGCCTATTTTCCGCAAGTTGTAAGCGTAATCTCAATTCCTGAGACGAAAAAAACAGTCGAAAATGCAGTCGACAAAGTTTGGCAAACAATAGGAAATTTGCGTGCAGCGGATAGAGTAAAAATGTATCGAGAAGATATTCCAGCCGTCGACAAGGCACTAAAGGATTTCTCTGACGAAGATGTTTTTAAGGAAATACAAAAACGCCAAAATGGAATTTCGTCGTCTCGTAAGCCTCCGAAGCACGCAGAGATCGAGCGCTTCATGTCAGAAGCGGACGATGTTGGAACGGGAATTTTAAATCAATCTTTTTGGGCACGATCGCTTCCTAAGTCTGAATGGGCAGCGGATTGGACAAAACAAATTGAAAAAATAGTATTAGTTCATAGACTTAAAGAGGTCGTAGCTCAAGTTGGGTTTACAAGATTTGAAGCAGCGACCCCCGATATTTCGGGAGATCTTGATCTAGAAGTAAAGCGCGCAAGTTTGACAGCAGAGGATCCAACTTGGTTTCCGGCATACGAAAATCGTGGTGAAGGATTTTTCATTGGATTTAGCAAAGATGCGATAAAGTCTTGGGAAAAGCGCACGGAAGTAAAAGAGAGAGAGAAAATTCTTAAAGGCGGCTTCGACATTTGGTGCCAGCAGCATAGTAATTCCCATAGAATATTTGCGGGCATGCCATATATTTTACTTCACTCACTTGCGCATTTATTGATTACCTCGGTTTCACTTGAATGTGGATATCCGGCAAGTTCCCTTAAAGAAAGAATTTATGCAGACGATACTTATGGCTATGGAATTCTTATTTATACGGGGACTTCCGATGCTGAAGGAACAATGGGCGGACTTGTTGAAATCGGACGGTCGATTAAGGAACATTTAAGAATTGCGCTTGAAAGCGGAAAACTTTGTTCAAACGATCCTGTGTGTATTCAGCACAAGCCACACTTAGAACATGATCCGGCAAATCTACTGGGTGCAGCCTGTCACGGATGCCTTTTGATATCTGAGACATCGTGCGAGATGGGAAATGAATTTTTAGATCGAGCAACTGTAATTCCAACACTTGGACAAAATGGCGTATGCTTTTTTGAAGGTGTTTAATGAAAGGTTTTTCTCAAATTACAGAACAATCAATAGACTCAATTATTCGTGCTTTAAATGATGGGCGATTGTCAGCTTCAGTTAATAAAATTCAACTTGATAATCTTGTTGGCAGTCATGCAGCCAATGCAGTTGTTGATGAACTAAGTATTCTTTTAAATCTATCCGGTGTGCAGGGAGCTGCTTATGCCTTAGAGCAAATCGCCTTAGATAGGAAGCAACGTCCAGTCGATTTGAATCAAATTTTAAATTTAGTTTGGACAGGACCAGAAATTCCAGGTGTTAGAAACCGTGATACAAAAGTTGTTGTGGCTGATTTATTTCGAAAGGCATCCAAGTCTATTATTATTTCGGGTTATTCTTTTTACAAAGGAAATGAAATTTTTGAAGAACTCGCGAATAAACTTTCAAATGAGCCAACTTTTTCAGTAAAAATATTTATGAATTTATCACAAGATCATACTGTGTCTGGTTCTGAAGAAGATTTGGTCAATCGCCGTCGCGAAGAGTTTTTCAGATATAATTGGCCGTGGCAGAAAAAGCCAGAAATCTTTTACGACCCAAGAGCAGTAAACAGTAACAATTCTGAAAAAGCAGTTCTTCATGCAAAGTGTATCGTGAAAGACACCTCGGAACTTTATATTGGTTCAGCAAACTTCTCAGAAGCTGCGCATTCTAGAAATATTGAAGCTGGTGTTTTAATTAAGTCAGTTGAACTTTCGAAAAAACTTGAAGGGCATTTTCTCGGTCTTGTTGAAGCAGGTCTTGTTAAAGAACTTTAAAAAGTATGCGAGTTGCTAAAATAATATATCATTAGAATCATTCTCATTAAGAGTGAAGCTTATTAGTGATTTAAATTATTTCTGTGCTAGATCAAAAAAATAAGACAAGTTATCAACATCATCCGCAATGGTTGAAGTAAACTTGGTAGATAACAGAACTTTATTGTCATTATCATCATCTAAAAAATACTTTCTTCTAATTTGAAGATCAGAAACATCACGCGTTTGAAGATACGGCTCAATTTCTTTTCGAAGTGCGTCTGCAGTTAATGATCCTGCGTCGAGTAGGGTATAGTGGTCTTTTCCTTTGGAGTAGCTGCCATGGCTCAGCTGCCAACCTTTTCCCAAGCTTTTTAGACGACGGGTTACCTCATCAATATTTTTGAGCATATTTGAAATTAAGCGTTCACCTGCAGCAGAAAGTTCCATTAAGGTATCTTCTTCAACTCCAGTTCTAACTTCAAACCAACCTGAGTCACCTTCATCTTTGCCCATGCTAATTATAATAGAAGGCTCCCCTAAATGGACTCTTGCCAATTTGCCAGGACGAGGAAGGGTCAAAAATAAATATCTATCGTGTGGAAAGCGATGCTTAAGCTGCGTATTTTTTGAAAAGCCTATGTGCATCGCTTTAAAATGCTTTTTAAAGATAGGCTCGTTTTTAAGTTGAGTGTAAAAAACTCGGAGTAGTGGATTAATCTGTTTATCTAATGTGGCTCTAAGTTTATTAATATTTTCTTGGCTGACCTGCATGCCATGTCGAAACACATCCCAATTAGTTTGCTGAAATCCTCCAAACATATTTGTCATCATCAAATCTGTAGAGAGATTCTGCTTATTTTGAATTGGTCGCTGGAAAGATGTATAGGGCACTTCGGAAATCTGCTCAGAGAAAGTTTCTTCAAGTTGCGAAGTTGCTTTCCTGATTTCCGCAGCGCTGTCGGATAATTGTCGGTATTTCTCAAGTACGTCATCTGTAACATATTCAGTTTTCTTTTTTAGAAACTCGAAAAGGCTTCGAATGCGTTCGTTGAATGCCTGAGTTCCACCTTTTACGGAGGCTTCATTAAACATTGCGGGGCCGATTGCTAGACCCAACTCAAAATTTTGGCGAAGCCCATTACCAGTCAAATTTGCAGATGTTATAACTACTTCTTTTTGGTCAAACCAATACATTTTTGCATGCAGGCCGGATGTAAGAAAATAAACTTTGCATCCAGCGGCGATTAATTTCGAAACAGCATCCACACTCTGTACGCCAGAAATTACACCACGGACTGAAAGCTCTGTTATAATTACTACTTCAGTTTCTGCTCCTTTGTTATCGAGCAGCCACTTGATGCCTGTTTCAGAAATAAATGGGCAAATAATCTCAATTAATTTAGCGGGCTTAGTTAGCGAAACTAATTTATCTTCGTGGGTGATATTTTCATGAGTGTTGGCAATAATTAATTCTGTAAGATCACGCATAGTTTAAGCCACTATGTTTGCTTAGCTAGCCAAAGCGCGACAATTTCATAGACTTCTTTAACGTCAGTTGCACGTTCTTCAAAAGTGGTGACTTTATAGTACTCAAAGTAAGAGCTTTCTTGTAACCACCGAACACAGTCGGGAGATTCAATGAATGCTTTATTTGTTGTATGTTCCTTTAAATAAGCAAACAGAGGTGAAATAATCTTTTCATCAAACGGTTTTGATTTAATTTTCTTAGAACCTTTATTCTGTTCTCGTAAATCGGTAACTTTTAATTTCAAAAACTCTTCGTATTGGATTTGTGAGATATGATTAAGCTCTAGGAGTCTATTTACAATGGCTCTAAAGCTAGTCATAAAAGTATCCGCCAATTGGATTGCCGCTAATGCAGTTATGCCGGTCTTACTATATTTTTTTACTTCAGTATCTAAAACAGTTTTTGGCATTAAGCATTCAGCTGCAAAATTATCTGCATCCAGTTCTACGGCATCTTTCCATCTAGCAATGCGAGACACATGCACATCTTCTTTTTCCATTTCAAGATGTCCCAATACAAAATGACCAGTCTCATGGGCTGCGCTGAATCTCATTCGTTCTTCAGGCTGATCTGAATTGATAAGGATTCCGAATATTTCTTCACCCATCTGATTTTTAGCTCGTACAATTGCTCCAGCTAAATCGATAAGAGCTGTAAAGCGCGGGTAAATTCCTAGATCAATTAGAATTGAATAAATGTCCGTTGGTGAACTATTGGTAAATTTCTTTAGAAAAATTTCTGCTGCTTTTTGCGGTGCCGAAGCCCTTAAGCTCTTCAATTCATTAATTGAAAATTTGCTTTCTGTTTTTGGCTTTTGCAGTTTTAAAAATTCAGTAAAGTTTGCGATTTCATTCATATCATGATCATTCAAAATCGTATCTTTATTTAAACGTGCCTTAAAATTTAGATCTAGCTTAGCGGTATCAACGGGCGTAATTTTTAATCCAAGCAATGAATTCGGATCACATCGAAAAAGTTTGCTCAGTTGAAATAACTCATTTGCAGTAACTTCTCTTTTTCCGGATTCAATTGCAGACACAGCTGTTCTTGGTACTGATAAAAATTCACCAACTTTTAATTGGCTTATCCGCAACCATTTTCTCAGGTCTTTAATTTTGGTTCCGATAGGATTTGAATTTGCGGTGTTATAATTCATATTTTATCTCTAGTTGTTATTAATTAATG
>CAZCHT010000129.1:0-12735 GCA_964498705.1 uncultured Bdellovibrio sp.
AGCCGGCGCAAGGCGCACGGCGAGGACTGCCGAGGCTTTTTTTATGTGTTTAAAAGAAGAGGCTTCGAAAAGGAAGATCCCCGCTCCACCCCGAACAAAAGCGAAAGATGGCAGAGAATTCTTCACGAATCCAAAAAACGGGGGTTCTTATTTTCCCAACCGACGTTCAAAAAAATCAACAATCGTCGTATTCAAATGGATCTGATTCTCTTTCCCATAAACCCCATGCTTAGCCCCCGGATACGTCACAGACTCGTACAGTTTCCCGGCCGACTGCAATTTCTTAAATAACAACGTTGAATTAGTGAACAACACATTGTCATCAGCCATCCCATGGATCACCAGCAAATTGCTTTTCAGATTTCCGACCAAAGGCAAAGTACTCGCTTGTTTGTATACCTCTGGCTGATCCAATGGCTTTCCTAAATAGCGCTCTGTATAGTGAGTATCATACAACGCAAAGTCAGTAACTGGGGCTCCTGAAACTAGCGCCTTAAATACATCCGGAGCCTTAACTCCCAAGCTCAAAGCTAAGTAACCACCATAACTCCATCCCGAAAAACCAACGCGACTAGCATCGATAAATCCTTTTGCGATTAAATGTTTAACACCGGCTACTTGGTCTTCAACTTCGACGGTTCCAAAGGCGTTTTTCAAATACCCTTCAAATTTTTTCCCGCGACGAGAGGAACCACGGTTATCGAAGGACGCAACGACAAACCCTTTCTGTAAAAATACCTGAGCCATTAAACCGCGTTTACCTAGCCAAGCACGCGTCACTACTTGCGCTGTAGGACCGCCGTACCCTGTCACGATCAAAGGGTATTTCTTTTTGGGATCAAAACCAGGCGGTTTGAACAATGAAAAATAAATCGTTTCCCCAGTGACACTTTTAAATGTATCAAACTCAGGCGCGATCAAAGATTGTTTATACGGAAATAATGGATGTCCATCGACAACCTCATTCGAATTCAATGTTGAAATAACTTCGCCACTCGCTTTGTTTAAAAAAACTTGAGTCGGTGTCAATGATGATGACTTGAAATCAACAAATACATCACCTTTCTCACTCATTACGGCATTATGCCAAGAGCCTGTTTGGGTCAGCGGCTGTGGCTCGGTGGGATTATCTAGACTAACACGGTATAGATTGCGCTCAAGCGGCGATGGCAATCCCGCTAAGAAATAAACCCAGCCTTGTTCTTCATCAACACCTACAATGGAATCAACACCCCACTCACCTTGAGTCAGCGAGCGAACTAATGTGCCATCATTTTTATATAGGTATAGATGTCTAAAGCCCGATCGATCCGACATCCAAATAAACCGTGATGATTTCTTTAATATCTTTCCCGGAGAAAGAAGATTCACCCAGTTTTTATCAGTCTCGGTAAATAAAAGTGCGTTTTTCTTAGTTGCAGGATCGTATGAAAAAATATCTAAGCGCTTCTGATCCCGTGAATGAATTTGAAACATCAATTTATGATCTGAGTTCCAAATAGCATCCGCTAGGTAAATATCTTTATTCTTCCCTAAGGAAATCCATTCTAGCTTAGGTTTACCGGCCACGACATCCGCTACTTTTACTATGGCCAATTGAATTTCGGCATTGGCCGATCCCGCTTCAGGGTAGCGTTCTTTGTGAACAACGACTTTGTCAGCATCAATATCATAGCGATCGATTAATTTCACTTTGCTTTCATCTGTTTTAGTCAAAGCTAAATACTGTTCGTCCTTTGACCACCAATAACCAGTGAATCGTCCCATTTCTTCTTGAGCGATAAATTCTGCCACACCATAGGCAATGGCACCTTTACCGGCCATCGTCACCGCATGCTTTTCATTTTTTTTTGTATCAATGATAACTAGATTTTGATTTTGGATAAAGGATACGTAACCATCTTTCGGAGAAAATCGAACATCGGTTGCGTTCGTTCCACCTTTAGTTAATGGACTCAGTTTTTTATCTTCCACCGAATATAAATACAGTTCGCCTGAAGCTGGGAAAACTAATTTCTGGCCACTGTTAGACCAGTAGTATTCGATAATTCCTTTTTGACTGATTCGCTGACGTTCACGGCGTGCTTTTTCTTCTTCTGATAGCTCACCAAATTTTAACGAGTTAGAATCCACAAGCAGGCGAGGTTGCCCTGTTTTTAGATCATATTCCCATAAATCCAAAACTTCGTAGTTTTCAGTTTTAGGTTTTAAAAATGAAAGTCGGCTACCATCGGGTGAAAACAGAAGTTTTACGACCGATGAGCCATCTAATTCTGGACTTTGAAATAATCGCTCGACAGTTAGTTTTTGATTTGAGTCAGCAGACGCCGCTGCTGACAAGATAGTAGATAACCCTAAAACAAAAAATATAATTTTACGCATTTATATTTTATGGCACTGGTACGCTGAGCAGGTCAAGGCCGGACCTCTATCGGCAGCTTGTTAGTTCGCGAACCACTCGGCGGCTCGTTTTCGGCTGATAATCCGTTTCGGCGTTCAGTTGATTTTTTTCTAAATAGATTTGAACAATTTGTTTTTCATTCCAAGCTTGATCTTCCACGATGGCCTGCTGGCGACCCCAATGAGTTGTATAATCAGTCACGTAGGTCACACTAGTATTGCCATCGCTATCCGTTGAAAACTGCGGACGCGTATCCGATGTTTCCCAAGAACATTCAATATTCTGCTCCCATGTTTTAGATGAATGATCTTTTATACCCTTAGTATACTGGATATTGTAGTTCTGGCCGGTGTATTTTTGATGAACCCGAAACTCACCACGAGCATCAATCGATTTACGTGGAACAAAGAAATTAAACTGGTCTTCACCTAGTCTGATCGCGAGCATCTTGTCTCCAGATAGAGAGCGTCCGAAATTTCTAAAGAATGGTGGAGATTTAAAAGCTACCAGTGCCGAATCTAAAGTTGAAATAACTTTGGTTTGTTTTTTATCGTTGATCAATTGGATAGGGCCAGCCATTGAAACTAATTTTAATGTTTCACCAAACGCTGGTTCTGTTTTTTTAGCCACCACAGATATGGAAAATAAAATGCTCACTAAAAGGTAAGAAATAGATCTATGATTCACCACAAAACCCCCATATTTTTATATGGAGGCATGGTCTTATATATTCTTGAATTATTCTAGCCGTGACTTGCTGCCGAGGTAAAAATTACTTACATTCCGCAACAACAGATGTTGGAGCGTTAGCTACTGGATTTACGGGGCCTGACGGATGTGGCACTTCATTCTCGTCATCATGACTGACAAGTCCGCCGAATTTGCGATTACCCCACAGACGTAGCCTTTCAATATAACCATAGGCCGCTGGAACAACCACAAGCGTAAGCAATGTAGAACTGATCAGTCCACCAATGATCGCTACACCCATGCTGGTACGCTGTTTAGACGCTTCATTCAATCCAATCGCCACTGGCAACATACCCGCAATCAAAGCAAAGCTTGTCATCAAGATGGGACGCAGACGGTTTTTCCCGGCCTTTAAAATCGCATCATTCAAGTTCATTCCACCTTGGATAGACTGATTCACGTAATCGACCAAAATAATCGAGTTCTTCGTAGCGATACCTAATAGCATCACACAACCAATCATCGAGAATAAATCGAGTGAGCTTTGTGTGATCCACAATGCATAGAATGCACCACACGCCGCCAACGGCAGAACCAACATGATTGTAAACGGAATGATAAACGATTCGTATAGCGAGGCCAGAACCATATAAATAAACATGATCCCAAGGCCCATAGCCATAACGATGTTGATCATTAATTCTTGAAAGTTCTCGGCTTGTCCCACAAATTTGTAGCGCATACCCGCTGGCAATGGATGATCAACATCTAACATTTTTTTAACGTCGGCAATGGCCCCGCCCATACCTGGCCCTTTTGGATTAATATCACCAGTGATTTGAATATAACGAATACGATCCTGACGATTGATCGTCGTTGGACCTTTCGCCTCTTTCACATCAGCGAACAACCGTAAATAGGTTAAGCGTTGATTCATCGCTGGAATACGAAGTGTACCAATCGTTTCACGTATATCACGTTGTTCTTCTTTCAAACGAATACGAACATCATACTCACGTCCATTTTCACGGAATACCGCAGGAGTCACACCTTCAACTAGAGCACGTAGTTCTGAACCCACTTGCGTATTTAAGACACCTACACGTGCCGCTTTAATTGGATCAATATCAACTTGAATTTCAGGTTTACCTGGACGGAAGCTAGTGTCCACATCCAGTAGCGCCGGATGAACTTTCAATTTATCCAAGATGAATTTAGCTTCTTTTTCCAGCAATGCCTGATCTGTACCAACAATATTCAATGTGAACGGACGTTGATTACCACCCGATCTATCTTGATCTTTCACGACTGGATTTGCGTAGGCGAACGGTTTTAGTTTTTCACGCAAAAATGCCTTAAATTCACTGGTGTTTAATTTACGTTCTTTTGATGGAACCATTTCTACGAACATGCTGGCTTTATTGGACTCTCCATTTGCATTACCTACAGTTAAAACCGTTTGGGTAATTTCTTTCTGGTCACGTAAAAGATTATCGACCTCTTTCGCTACATTGTCCATTTTCTCTAAACTAGTTCCAGGAGGTAAATCCAAGTTAACCATGAACTCACCATTATCTTGGGCCGGTAAGAACGTCTTAGGAATGTACTTAGTAATGAATAACGAGAATATGAAAATACCTAGGGCAGAAAACAAAATCAATTTTGGACGGCCCATCGAAACTTTTAAAATTTTAACATAGACATCTTCAAGCCATGTTTGGAAGAGATCAAATTTCTTAAGTCCTCTTTCCATAAACGCCAAAATCTTATTCGACGACAATTTCTTGTGAGTGATAGACACATGATCCTTGCCCGCAAAGTACGCCGACATCATCGGTGCCATCGTGATCGCATCAACCAGAGAAATCATCATGGCAAAACAAATCGTCAAACCGAATTCTTTAAAGAACTGCCCGACCACACCTTGCAAGAATCCGATGGGACCAAACACGGCGATAACGGTCATCGTTGTTGCGATTACGGCTAGAAGAACTTCTTTTGTTCCTTCAAGAGCCGCACGTCGCGCTGATTTTCCCATCTCGATATGACGGAAAATATTTTCTCGTACAACGATCGCATCATCCACTAACAAGCCCACCGCTAGCGAAAGTGCTAGAAGCGACATAATGTTGATCGAAAAACCCGCAATCGCCATCAAAATAAATGCACCCAATAACGAGTTCGGCAAAGCCAGTGAAGTAATGAATGTCGATCGAATCGACGCCAAGAAAAAGAAAACTACAATAATTGTAAGGATGATACCGATAATAATCGTTTCATTAACATCGGCTACGTTGGCACGAATTGGTTTAGCGCCATCTTGAACCAAGTGCAATTCGCCTTGGCCTTTAATTTCGGAGTTAATGATTTGAATACGCTTTTTGATAGCATCTGCCACCGCAACCGTATTAGATCCCGATTGACGATAAACATTTAGCATCACGCCGGATTTACCATTCACGTACGTACGTGATGTTTCATCCACCAATGTATCTACAACTTGGGCCACTTCTTTGATTTTTACTGGATGTTCAAAGTTTTGAAAATTAATAGGAACTTCACTGATCTCAGCAACACTTCTATACTCACCCAGTGTACGAACCACATTCGTAGTGTCACCACGATCCAATTTTCCCGCGGGCGTGTTCTTACCCGTTGTTCCCAAGCTTGCACGAATTGACGATGCCGAAATTTCATGTTCAGAAATTTTATTTAAATCTAACTCAACACGAATTTCGCGTTTACGACCACCCAGAATTTCAACCATACCGACTTGATCCACTTGCTCTACACGCGGCTTAACTACTTGGTCTGCTAAGTCGAACAATTGTGCCGGAGGCAATGTTGATTCCAAAGCGATAGACAAGATCGGTTGATCGGCGGGATCGACCCGACGAATAATTGGTTCATTGACATCTTCAGGAAGTTTATTTCTAACTTTGGCAACGCGGTCACGAACTTGCTGTTCTGCGTATTTAATATCGATCGCTAAGCTGAACTCAACAATAACAATACTGACACCTTCCTGAGAAATTGAACTTAATGTTTTGATACCAGAAACAGAGGCTAATTCATCCTCGATCGGTTTCGTAACTAACGTTTCGATCTCGCTGGGTCCGGCACCTGGGTAGGAAGTGTTAACAGCAACGATTGGGAATGTAACATTCGGAAACAAATCTACTGATAAACTTTTTAAGGAAATAAATCCTGCAATCATAATCAATACGAATAAGCAGGTAATAAACACAGGACGTTTAATCGATAATTCAACCATTTCAGAGCTCCGCTAACATAAAAAAGCAGCCACGCGGGCCGCTTACTTAGTCGTTTTAACTAATTTTACTTCCGCTCTGCGACCTTTTGGTGCGATCAAAGTTCCTACGATCACTGGTCGGCAGTCTGCCAATTTCGCATTTTCTTTAGCGCTGCAGTTCGCAGTCGCATTTGGATTTTGCTGATAATAAAATCCGTCTACATTAATGAAATACGTGCGACCAACACCAAAATTAGAACTGCCACCACCGCCACCAGCTGCTGCCATACCAGATGTCGACATCGTCAATCGTTGTGGGTAGGTTTCTGGTTTGTAATCCACATCAAGATCTAGGCTTAGATCATTCGTTGGATCATCACTGCGTGTGTAGTAACCACGTAAAACTGGCTTACCAGCGCCCGTCATAATCGCCGTCAATTTAAATTTAGCTGTATGAACTGCTACGTCAGCAGTACTGTATTCAACGCTGCCAGCGTATGTTCCTTCAACTTGTTTCAACAATTTGAACAAAGCTTCATTGTTTTGGTTACCAACACCATCGCTGGGTGCTTGAGTATTTTTATCAATCCATTTCAATTCTGCTTTACCCACAACACCGTTTGCGGACAGTAATTCTGCATTGAAAATACCTTTTTTGAAATTCCCGCGTAATGAAACGATATCTGAAGTTCCCGTCGCTGTCGTTGCACCGGCAACACCCGCCATAGCGGCGCCAGTTCCATTGCTCACAGCTGCCACCGAACTCGGGAACACAACTAAGTTGTATGAATCTGAACCCACGATGTCATTATAGCTAACGGCATACACAGAACCTGTCGCCATATCAGAGCGTTGTAAATACGCCTTAAATACCGGACGACGAATAGGTTGGCCATTTTTATCTGTTCCGCCCCATTCTTCTTGAACGAAAACTGAAAGATTTAATGTCACAGCGGTTTGATTAGGACGATCAAAAAACTTAATCGTTCCTCGATATCGACCAAGAACTGCGGAATCCTGCGCTTGATAGCGATCTTTTATACGAACTAATTTAGCCGACGCTTTCTGATTTTTAGATAAAATCAAATCACCTTGTAAATAGAACTGACATTCATTATCTACAAAGTTTTGTGAACAATCTTTATTCGATATTTCAATAGCCGAGTAAATAGAGCCAGAAAAGTTAAAACCACTGCCCGATGCACTCACCAAAGAGATCTTCTGAGGATATGATTCTGTTTTATAATCTACGTTTAATTCCTGATTGTAATCCGTGATTGGGTAAATATCTAAACGTTCATAGAACGCTTTCATCACTGGCTTACCTTTTTCATTCAATGTCGCAGTTAACGTTACGCGTGCATGAATTGGATTCATTGTCGTCCCTGGAACATTAACCATGCCTTCGTAGGTACCTTCTACGCGATTGTACAGACGAAGAACTTTTTCATTGATGTCCGCTTGCAAACCTAAACTGTTAGCTTCGGCTGATTTATCTTTTAGTTTTAAGTTCAATTTACCAAGAACACCCGCGCCAGTTAAAACTTGCGCGTCGATAGTATCGCCAACCAATTTACCGCGAATCGACGTCACTTCTTGAGTCGATTGAGTGTCTGTGCCACTCGCATTTGTTTTATCGCCGATTAATGTTGGATTCGTTAAAATCAAGTTTTGGTTGTTTGGATCAATGAAAGTATTGTAGTTCGCTTTAAAGACTAAACCTAGATTTAAATCATCCGCACGTTTGAAATACGCTCGCAAAACCGGACGCACGATAGGTAAACCGTCGCCATCGACACCTGAGCTTTCTTCTTCCATAATTAAACCTAATTCGACATCGACGGCTAACTGGTTCGGTCGATCGAAGAATTCAAGTTTACCAACATAACGGCCTTCAACCGGCGCGTATTGCTGAACTAATTTCGCGCGATCATTTTCACGCTCCTTAGCTCGGTCAGCTGATGGATCATTTTTATCAAACGAGCACGCCGCCAAAAGAGTAGATACTAGAGTCATTTTCAAAATCTGGACAATAGCGTTTTTCATAGTTGTCTCCATTATTCTTTATCTTTAATCAATTCATCGCGCAGAGCTGCCCATTCATTCAAGGCAATAAAGTAATCACCAACCGCACGAGAGTGCGCCACTTCCGTAGTGTTCAATGCATTCATAGCATCGATTAAGTTTCTGATATCGGTTCGACCTTGAGTGTAGGAACGATTCAATTCATTCAATGCTTTTTCGCGGTATAATTTTTGTTTGCTTAAACTTTCTAAAACTTGATTAGCAACTTCAACATTGCGTTGAGCTTGTTTTTGACGGTCATCAAACTCCAAAATGCTACGCTGCTGTTTCACTTTTTCTAACTCTAAAGTCGCTTTCTTATTTAAGATCTCTTCTTTACGAACGTCAGAACCAAATGTGTGAGATAATCGTAACCCAACATACGCATTCGGGTGAGTTCCGCGAGTTAACTCGCTTACTGATTCACTAGACGATTCATCTACACCCGTAGCTGACAATTTACCTATTAAGGCCAATTTCGGTCTGTTGTTAGAATCCACATATTTCAAATCGTCTTCAGCAGACGCAATTTTCAAATCTTGCGATTGGATCGAACGAACGTCTTTTGCACCTTTAGGTGTAAGCTTTGGGATCGCAGGAATTGTTTTTGGAATATCAAATTGAATTTCTGTGCTGGCGGGCAAATTTAAAAATGTCACAAGTGATTCCATTTGTTTCAAATAAGTTCGCGAAATCGTTTTAATACTCAATTGTCGAGCTTCAAATTCGGCTTGCACTTGATTCAACTCACCCGGAAGCGTATATCCTAGCGAGCTCTTACGCTGAATGCTACCGACTAGTTTTTGATAGCGATCGCGCGCGCTCATAGACTCGTTAAAGTTTTCTTGAGACACGTAAACATCCCAGTATAGTCGAAGTCCTTGAAGAACCAAGTTTTGAATTTCATCACTGCGAAGTAAGTTTTGTGACTTATACAAACTCTCGGCGGCTCTAATACGTGCACGATCGGCGCTACCAAATGAGTTACCCCATAACGATTGCTCCAAACTAACACCCCAAGAATCAAATGTAATCTGACTCAATGTTGCTGCCGGAGATGATCCCACCGCCGCGAATGAATCACCATCCCGTTTTTGAGATGTACGAGCCACATCAAAAATCAAACTTGTACCAGTGATAAGAGATTTACTGATCGACGCTACCGTTTTGTAACGTTCAAAACGATAATCGCCAATTAAAGATAGAGATTCTGTTTTATCAACTTGATAACCAGATTCGATCGACCACTTCCATTCGTAATTTCCATAAACTAAAAATGGAGCGTATCGATACTGCTCATAACGAAGATCGGTTTCTTTTAGATTCAAAGATTTTTGAATCACAAGTTCAGCCATCTTGGCTTGAGTTAACGGGATTTTATCTGCGTATACACTGGAGCCTAATAATAAAAAGACTAAAGCCAGTAAACTGAATTGTTTTACCATATATAAGAAATTCCTGCACCAATACCGATTGGCTGTAAATTAAAGTCTTCCGACTTCGCTAGAGTGCCTAGAGTGCTTCGAAAAGTAAGCCCGAAGTCAGCACTCAGAGAATTATGAAGATGATATTGAGTTTGCAAGCCTAAACCCACAAAGCTAGTTTTGCGAGTGACATTCGACAAAGAATTCTCGAAGCTGCTGATTTGAGTTTGCAATAAACCCATCTCAACTTGATAGCGAAGATCCATATTGCCACGAACGTAAAATTTATTTTCGCCGCCAACAGACGCCGTATAATTAGCTAATTTCAAAGTTTGATCTGTATCACCAGAGATTTGTTTTTGCTGGTAACCCAATTGAACGAAATAGCCATCAAACAAAGCTGGAGTCCAAGGAACTAAGCCGAAACGTAATGACGGAACTAACGGAGAACCCACATTCGCAAGATCATACTTGGTGTTGTTTCCTGAAATCGCTTGGCCAGAAATAGCGTAAGAATCTAAATGCAAACCAACTGGGTAGCGAGTTGGATAACGATCATCATTTAAATCAGGAGCGCGAACAACAAGAATACCAGTTTCTTGTGGAGAACTTGAATGTGGGACTTTGGCTTTTGGATCAACAGCGATCGCTTGTTGAGCTTGTTCAACTATGCTCTTAGCTTCGACCGGCGCAGTTTGTTTTTTTGCCTTAGCTTGCGACTTAGCAGCAAATGATGACGACGAAAGAAGAGCAAAGATCACGACAACGAAACTAACTAGATGTCTACCCATAGAGACTCCTGTCAAAATATAGTGAGATAGTTAGTAGCACGAACCATTTTAAGGTCAAGAACCCTTTATTTGCCTTTTCGAGGCGCCCAAAAACTATGCATATTTTTCCAGCTTCTTAAACGATCGTTTAATTTAATTCGATCTGGCGGATTTAATGACGACGCAGCTGCGATCCGAAAAGGCTCGGAGTGTAATAATCACTCGCCTCTAAATACAATCCAAGGACACAATCTGGCTCTACCGTGACTCCCAAGTTCTCAAAAATAAAAACATCGAGTTTTAACTTTGGAGTGGGGCAATTTTGGTGAATGAATTCAAAATAAATCGAGCGAATTTCTGGAAGTGGAATTCTATCGTTATATCGAAAGGGACTGCCCGCTTTGAATACCACATTTTGACCCCGTGAATCTGTATACGTGATATCGGTCGCCAGCGTATAGACAGTATAAAGTTCAAGATCATCCCAAGTTAAAGCGGCCCGCTTAACTGGCTTTTGGTATTCGCGATTCAAATGTGGCGGAAGGACCGTTCTTGCCGACGAGAAACTAGAAGAAAAGCTGATGGTAAAAAATAAACTTAACAAAACAAAAAATTTCATGCAGGCCCCACTTTTTGGAATGGGCTGCAGTGTGAAATAAATTTGAAGGCGAGGCAAGCATTCTTGCGCTTACAGCCGCGCGCGTTCAAAATGCCTGGATTTAGGGACTTACACAGCGACATGTGTCGAGAAGACTGGTGTAGGCCGTACTACTTTGGCTAGCGCTGCTAAGATATTCAAAACCCTGATTGAAACCCCAAAAGATCTAGACAGCTGAACTCTTCAATCCAGCTTTCGACAGGAAAACAAGATGGTCAACACGGGAATGAATAACAGCCACAGCTCGGTCATTGCCGAAGAGTACCACTACCAGCGTCACGAACCCGTTTGACAGTTAGAAAAGAGAAGCTAAACGAAAATATAATTTCACAATAAAAGATGGCCGCCTTTATGTAATCTTTAGCTAAGAAATTGTTATTATCTTCTTACGTGGCGTTTCCTGTCGCTCAAGGTTTGAATAGCCGGCTCGAAAAAATATACAGGCTTCCGCTGTATCGATTTTCAATTCAGACAAAACTTCAGAATGTAAGGTCCTAATTGATTCCCTTTGCCTTTCAGAAAAGGAAAAAAAGTCAGGATCCTGAAAGTAGTTGGCGATACACAAAGTATTTCCGAAAGGTTGCATTCGCGCACCAGACTCGCAGAGTTTTAGCCATACAGACATAATCTTTTCCCCGACCTGAATCCACGCCCCAGCGGTCTTTCCCGGCATTTTAACACAACCGATGGTAGCCGAATACTTCATTGGTCGAATAATAGACTCGTAGAGCGGCCAGGAGTAAAGTGAGTCGAACGGCAAACTCAGAGGGTATCGTTTCTGCAGACGCGTGATGTACTCCAACAGCGGAGATAGACCCAAGTTAGAGATAGGAATTCCTGTCGACGCACTTTTATCCAATTTTAATTCATGCGAAAGTTCCTTGAATAAATCTTTGTTCTGAAACCGGATCAGACTAAGCTGGCTTAGTAAATCGGTGATAATTTTTCGCTTCGGATCTTCATCAAAGAAATATAAAGAAGAGTCGCTGTCTGCGAGTAAGTGGTGTTTCAGATCCTCAGAAAACGGTCGTATTTGGTAGCATCTTCTGTCTGTAAAACGATTACGGAATATTTCTGCTTTTTGCGATGAAATAGGCTCGCATTTTTCTAAATTTATTAAAATAGAATTCTTATAAATGTCACGATCAGAGTGAATGGTTTTTTTCAAAAATCGATAACCGTACGTACTGCAAAGATACTGGATACTATAAGTAAGCACACCGAGACTAATGAGTGCACCATAGCCACTGTGATCAGTATGTTGCCCCTCATAGCGTATGCCAGGATCTAGGTATAGAGTAATATCCATCATAGTATCATTCTGATCGGTCTTCAATATCCATGGCTGTAAATTTCCGCCAGAAGGTGCATATCTTAAAAGATCAATAAGTTCGCTCATCATTTTCAAATTTTTAGCTCTATTAATAAATTTGTTATAGGTAAATTTTATTTTTCTAATCGGCTCGGCTTTAATT
>CAZCHT010000130.1:0-12698 GCA_964498705.1 uncultured Bdellovibrio sp.
ACATTTGGAAACTCGCAATTCCCTGATGAAGACTCTGATTGCGAAATTTAACTACCTTGCAAATAATAATTTGTCTTCGATTGAAAATATTTACGGTCAGAAAATTACCTTTTATTATAATGCTCAAAATAATATTGAAAAAATAACTTCCTATTACGGCGTTCAGACTATGATAAACGCCGATAATTTAAAAATAAATAGTGTTGCAGATTCTCTATCGCATTTATTTGAAATGCAATATGATGCGAATGATTTATTAACTTCGTTTAAAAATGTAAATGGAGTTATTACTACTTTTACATATGATAGTGAAGGTAGTTTTGAACAAGAAGCTAAAAACAACGGAATTGTTCAATCATTTTATAATGACTATTTTGCCGGTATAAAATATTTCATACATCATTTAGGTTTTGGCGAGGTCGGCAGTGTCGCTAATGAAATAGAAGATAATAAAATAACAATTCGCAAATATAATGAAAACAGGGATCTAGTTTATCAGAAAGAAACCCTGATCGCGAATAACAGATATAAAACAATTGCGCAAGAATCTACCTCAGAGGATATTTACACTGCAGATTCGATGTGGGAACAGGACTATTCTGGAAAGATATCTACTACGAACACCATTACCACTGCGGACGAAACCATTTCATCGTCGATCTCTCGGCAAGAAACTCGGTATTATCAAAACTCGACGAATCCATTAACTTTGGTCGAGATGGCGACGTCAGTTTCAGAAACCTCGGTTAATAGAACGATATCAGGTAGCCTGACATTTTCTCCGACACCCGTATTTACACAAACAGACGCCCTTCGTGGGCCCACAACGACGACATTTAATGCACAGGGTTTGCCGACCAAGATTGAATCCCTGCAGCTGTACCCCACTAATATAGAATACGATTCGGTAGGTCGGCTTTCAAAATTGAAGAAAGGTAATCAAGAACAGACATTTGCGTATGATACAAATGGCTACCTGTCTAGTTCTACAGATTACAAAAATCAGACGACTCAGTATTTGCGAAATACAAAAGGCCAAGTTTTGGAAATAACTTTACCGAACGCGGATAAAATAAAATATGAATATGATGCTGGCGGGGCGCTAAAGAAACTGACGACGCCTAGCAATCAAGTCCATCAATTTCAACGTGGCTTAGGTGACTATCTTGAGCAAATGCTGACTCCGTCGAGCAAACAGACGCTTATTGAATACGATATAGATAGGCGCGTGGATAAGGTTACAAAACCGAGCGGCAAGATATTGGATTATGTTTACAAACCGTTGAGTAAAGATTTGGAAAAAATAGTTACTTCAGACGGCGTACTAAAAGTCACCAATTACGACGTTTTGTCACGTGTTCGCTCGATTAAATCGACGGATAATATTCGACTCGATATGGATTGGGCTGGCAATGATGTGAAAAAACAAACGTGGTTTGACAGCGATGGTTCGATCATAGCCAGTTTAAAATTCACTTACTATACAAATCAGTTTCGAGTTAAAGATATTTATTTAAATACATCCAAGATTGCGACGTATACATATGCCAATGGGAGGGTGAGTAGTCTGCAGACGGATGTATATAGCCAGTATTCGTATCCCGCAGTGGCTCACGAAGATAATATCAATGTTTTTACTAATAATAGGCTGTCCTATTCACAAAGTAGAGTTGATAATGCTTTGGGCGCAAATCCAACTGATCTTACGAAAGTAACAGTCAGTAACACCAGCAACGTAGTGCTGGAACTCAGTATGAAGCGCATTTACGATAGTTTGGGGCAAGCATCTGAATTTACATCTTCGACTTATAATGTAAATAGTCATGTATACGCGAACTATTTTTCTCTGATTCCGGAATATGATCAAAATGACCGATTGATAAAGATGCAAAAGCTGCGCAAGACCTATTTGAATGGAGTGCTTACAGATAGTACTGATTTCCATAATAAATATCTGTATCCGCCGAATTCAAATAACAACATGAAGGAATTTACCCAGTTTCAAAACTTGAACAATCCGCCAATTAAAAGAACAACGGCATCCCATAACAATGATGACCAATTGATAGAGATGAAAGGTTCAATTAATAGAACATATGCCTACACTGCTGACGGCGAGATGGAATCCATGACTAATTGTTTTGGAACTGTAAATTATGAATATGATTCTTTTAGCAATTTGAAAAAGGTTACATTCCCAGACGGAAAAATCGTTGAGTACAAGACGGACGGCATGCATCGCCGAGTAAAAAAAATAGTAAACGGCAATTTGAAGGAATATTACTTGTGGTATGATCAGCAAAGGCTTGCTGCAATTTTAGATGAAAACAAAGCTCCAAAAGTAATTTATTTGTACGGCCCAGAGTCCGAACATAGCCCAAGCTATCTGATCAAAAACAACAAGACGTATAAAGTCGTTAACGATGCTGGAACGGGATCAGTGAGATTTATTGTCGACCCTGCCAATACATATGTCGTTCAGGAACTGGAGTACGATGAGTTTGGAAATATAATGAGAAATTCCTCGCCAGGTTATCAGCCGGTATTGTTCGCTGGCGGTTTGTATGATGAGGATACGAAGTTTGTAAGATTTGGTGCTAGGGATTATGATCCTGCTATAGGGAGATGGACGACGAAGGATCCGATTGGGTTTGCTGGTGGGGATACTAATCTCTACGCGTATGTTGGCGGGGACCCGATGAGTTATATTGATCCTGAAGGTACTTTTTTGGTTCCAGTAGCTGTCGGAATATTTTTAGGAATGACATTGACCGCTACTCCGGTCGAAGAAAGTTTAGGACGTTGGGGCGAAGCTATAAGAGTGGCATTGGGAGGTTTAATTGGTGGCGCCACTGGAGCATTTATGAATGGCACTGAATTTGTTATTGGTGGATGGCGTTTTGCTCCTTTTGGAAATAGAACTGGTGGATTGAATAATCAACTTCCACATTATCATCGCAGGGTACTAAATCCAATTACCAAGGAAACTATTCCTGGACAAGGTATCGGTAGACATAGACCATGGGATACAAAGAGCACTGATAAAACTTTTTGCGAGAGATTTTAATATGAAAAATTTTATTATTACAATAAGTGATGATCTTGATGTTTTTGAAACACTGGCCGATGCTGAAAAGTATTTGGAACCTTGGATTCTGGAATCAAAATATAATTTTAAAGCATTTGATCAAAAAGGGAATGTTGTAAAGGCGTCAGTGCAAAGTGAGACTCGTATTAAACTTATAGTGACTGAAGAGAATAATTCTACGTCGCTTAAAGAAGAAATTCTTAACTATATTCCAAGATTAAACCTCGCGAATTTGGCCGCTTTAAGAATAGTGTCAATCGATGAACTTGTGAGTTTTTTAGTGAAAAACAAGGGCTTTACTAAATAGTTTTTCTATTGAAATAAGGGGAATGGCCGGATTTCCGGCCATTTTTTCCAAACTTTACTCGAAAATACTCGAAATTTACAACTTTCGGACTAACCCGGTCCCGTCTCTGGTACCGACGTAGGATGGAAAAATTGGAGTAAATGCATAAATGAATTTCGACTTTAAAGAACAATATGTAGCATTCTTGGATATTCTTGGTTTTAAGAATATCGTAAATGGAGAAGGCTTTCAGGATAGGCTGAAGCATACTTTTAATTGTGTCGAAAAATCTATTGCTGATGCTAAAAGCATTATTGATGATCACGGCATTTATCCAAGGGTTAGAGATATCGCGGTTTCAATTTTTAGTGATTCGATAGTATTGTCTATAGCTGTCCCTCATGATGAGATTGAAAAACTTAAGACAATGAGATTGTTGTTCGCAATTGTTGAAAAAATTCAATTTAGCTTGGCCCTTGAGAATATATGGCTTAGGGGCGGCATCGCTCGTGGGATTTTAAGTCATATTGAAGGGAATATTGTTGGTCCTGCATTCGTAAAGGCATATGAAATCGAATCTCAGGCAATTTATCCACGTGTGCTTATAGATCCAACTATTTTTGAAGATCTGCCTGAACAGCGCAGAAATAGTCCCGAGCGCATTATAAATGAAATTAATTACAAGTTTATGAATCCTAACTATAGCGGAAAATTTCTCTTTGATTGGAGAATTTTTCAGTCAAAAAAGTTACTGGTCAAGGATCATCTATATTTCATTGATTATTTGAATCCATTAGTTAATAGACATAATGAGCAGGTGGCTTTAGAAGCATTAAAAAATAGAGATCTTATTCTTGTAAACGTTAAGGAGAACATTACCGATATAAATCCCACAATCTGCCAAAAATATAGTTGGGTTTGTGATTACATTAAGTCATTTATTGAATATGAAGTTTCTGTCCTGCAAAGATCCACTCGTAGAAAATCTAATGGATTTGATTGTGAAGAAAGTGAACGTGATTTTAAGAAAAGAATTGATTCGAGCAGTTTTGAAAAATTTCTTGAGGAATTAAATAAAATTTAATCGAGATAGATTAAACTACAGATTTTCAGTTAAAAAGGTTTTGCATGCCTAAAGAATTTTCGGCCCAAAGAATCAGATATTTTGAAAGCAAAATTAAGGAAAAAGGTGAAAATGTATTAAATTTAACGGGGCTAAATTACAGACTTGGAGATCTTAGGCCATTTTCACACAAAGTTAATAAATGCTATGCTTCGATTTTGGGTAACTGCAATGGCCCTATTTCAAAAGAACACTACATCTCTGAGAATATTATGGAACAACTAAATTTAGTTGTAGAGGGCTCAGTTCCTTGGATTGAAGGAGACATCAGTAAGATTTCGCCTGCTAACTTAGTGATTGGTAACTGTTTATGTAAATACCATAACGAATGCTTAAGTCCGTTGGATGGTCTTGCCGGTCAGGTATTCGACAACTTCCAAAAAATGATGGATCCCGGGACGCCTACAATTTTTATTTGGGGACCTAGCTTTAGTCGATGGTTCTTGAAAGTTATGGTTGGTATGATAGCAAGCAAACATGTTCCAATAGATGACGAGGGCTCTTTTAAAGTTCCAACAGAATGGATTGAAATCCTTTTTGGAAAAAAAGATTTTCCATCAGGAAAAGGATTATATATGACTCCATCCATTGGCTTGAAATTGAATATTTCGAAGAGAATTGGGTATTCGATACTTAAATTAGATGGGAAAATCCAAGCTATTCGCTTCAATATAGCTGGAGTTGAGTTTATATTATCTATGGCGGATCCGTCTAAGGCTTTTAAAAAGGATCATCCAAACTACAAATTAATTCTTCACCCGCCTAACGGAATTGGGGTCGACGGTCGACCTGATCGCGTTAAGATTTTTTGGGAGTGAAATTAGTGTTCTAACCAATTCCGTCTCCGATTTATCGCCCTTTTATGAAATGGAAACTCGCGGAAGACTTGTCCAAATATTTAAGAAATAAAATTTCACTTTAAATTGTTTATAGGTCTACATAATCCACTATCAAAATGCTACCTATCAACCAAATCATAAGTTTAGAATAAAGTAAATTGATATAGGAGGTTTTTTGGTTAAATTAGCAATTTTGATAATGCTGGGTTTCTCTTTTGAAAGTTCCTATGCAAGTCGACTCGAAACTACCGTTAAAGTTAAAAATGTTAAATACATAGCCAGCGGTCAAATCGTATTTGAGTTTGAAAGACTTAGCCAAGAAGGATTTGGTTCACTACTACCAGATGGCATAACAAGGCTTCGATTTGATTTCTTGAAATGGCCTCCCGAATCACGGAATAATACAATTTTAGAGAGGTTATTATTTTGGAAACCTAAAGAAGTTTATAGCGATATCGAATTCGAAACTTGTGTGAATTGGATGATAGGGCAGTTTAAGAATAACAAGAGTTTCGTTCTCGGGCAAACTGGCGGCGGAAAATTTGAGAGTCCTGTTAGAGACACTGACCAAATTATTGTTCCTTATGTCCATGCTATTTACGACAACAATAAAAACATAGAATCTTGCAGCATCGATTTAGGGTAGATTTTAAAGTTTTAAAAGTTCGCGAATTACGAAAAACTATGTCGCGCCATCTCCGATATAATGCATTTCTAGCAAAATAAAGATGGAGGACGATCTGTTCAAATTTTTGATAAAATATATTTCGGCAACTATTTGAACTAACTAAATAATACAGCAAAGTCGGCCGGACATTTTTTCCCGGCCGACTATTTTGAGAATTTTTAGATCATGGCCGTTATTCAGAAGGCTTAAATAGTGTGATCGAGAAATTTGCCGGCCGAAAAATGGCCAACCAAGAGCAAACTATACTAAACTACTCTCGAAATTTACAGATAAGGCCGACAGTTTAGTTTTTGAAAAAATGCTTCGTTTGTTCTTTAAATCGATTCAAGCAAACGAGTTTAGCTAAGCGGCCGCTGTGGTTCTAGTCATTATGATCCTACTATAGGGCGTTGGACTACGAAGGATCCGATTGGGTTTGCGGGTGGCGATACTAATCTCTACGCATATGTTGGTGGTGATCCTATGAGCTATATTGATCCGAGTGGTTTTACTAAAGAAGATGTGCTGAGAGCTATTTCTATCGCCTCACGAGAATACTCTCGGGTTAGCGGTATCAATCCTACTTTTACCAATCTTGGTGGTGATACAGTAGGAAGAACAAAATTTGGACTTTTTGGTTCCGAAATGCAGATAGATTCGGCGTATCTGGGTGTTCTGAATGATGCACAAAAGATTGATCTACTAAATACAGTATTGCATGAATCAAAGCATTACCAAGATGGATTTTGGGGAAATTTAGCAGGAGAATTATCTGGCGGATGGAATAAGAAATTTGGCGATTGGCAATATCACGTAGATATATATAATAGTAGCAGCGTATTAACGGAAAAATATAGAAACGAATATTTGTGTGGTAAGAAGTAATTATGAATAAAAAAATTGGATTTTTAATTTTTGGAATCGTAGTTGGTGCTCTGGGGTTATTTATTGTAAACAAAGTGGGGTTTACCGTCAAAGAGCGACCAAAATTGATTAACACAATGCTTGAAATGGATAAGGTTAGAGGTTTGCTATCAGATTACAAAACCGCCTGCGGCAATTATCCAACAAGTATTGTAAGTTATGAAAACTTGTCAGAGAAAGTTAAAAATAAAAACTGTGTTGAAGACGCCCAAAAGGGAAACTTCTCGGATAAATGGGGAAATTTATATATTTATAAATCCGATGAAAATGGTTTTCGCCTACTTAGTGCTGGACCCGATTGGATAGAGGCTACGAATAGCAAAGAGACTGAACGAGTAGAAAAGGCAGAATAGTGCCTTTTTTATACTTATAGATTATTATGAGAACGAAAAAATTATTAAATGGAGTTACAGTTTTTATTGTTTTGGCTTTGTTCTGGATTGGACCGATGGCAAACTGGGTTTTCACTCAAAGAAAAACCGCAAAACTCTTTGAATTGAAGATTCAACATCCTGAAATGGCTGATAAAATTCTAGATATTCTAGAGTTGCGAAACGTACAACGCGATTACCTTTCTTACTATCATTGGCTTTTGATTGCTCTTACAGTTTGTATACTTTGCTCCAATGAGTACGGAAAGACTTCAAAAAGGTTTTTAGGAATACTTGTTGTTTTGTCTTTATTGCTTTTCTTTTTGGCAAGGCGTTTATCCTAATCATTAGTATTGGATATATAAACTATGGACCTCACGGGTATCAAAAAAGGTGGCATTAGCTCATGTCGAAGACTATAATTTTTCACTTCCACTCTTTAATGATAATTGGGTTTGGCTTTCTGCTTAAAATTCTTTCGCTTAGTATGTACTCCGATACTTCAAATTTTAATAGCCAGCAGCGCTTAATAGATATTTTGTGTGAAAAGGATATTTTACATGTAGAGCCGATTTGCCAGCTTAAGGCATATGGAAACTTGTACTTTGAGTCGAGTTTTCTGGGAAAGGCAGCTATAGTAGTCGGTCTGATATCTATTTCTATATTGGTTTATAATCAGGTCTGCCGGTTATATCCTTCGAAATTTAACTTCATTGTAATAGCTTTAAATGTGATTTTAATATTCTACTCTTTTTTGGTTTGGGCATAGTTTCGTGGCCAAAATTTGGCTAAAAGTTTATTAAAGTACTCAAAAATCTCGAAAAATGGGGGCCCGGATCCTGGGCCGCCCGTGTTCCTGGTGCTGCAAGTTGTACGATTCAGGATCCGATTTCAAATGGATTTAGACTTTCCGCTCGAGTATCAGCATTTGCCATTGCCTCCGCATAAAGGCGTTTTGTGTCGTAGATGTGATCGTGTCCAATTAAATATTGAAGCTGCCTAATATCGCCTCCTGCCCGAAGGTAGTTAACCGCAAACGAGTGCCTTAGATCCATCAAAGTCCATTTGATATCGCAGCTCGCTTTTATTTTAAATTCGTTTACCAATCTGGCCAGTTTAGGCTTGGTAAATGGTTCATTGTAATAGGTCTTAAAAATATATCCCGTAGTCTTTTTTCTCTTTTCTAAAATCGAAACTAATTCATCTGAAATTTTTATTTTTCTTGATTGAGATTTTATGGTTTTCGGAAAAATGATCTCTTTAGAATCGAAATCTATTTGTTGCCAATTTAGGTCAGTGATTTCACTTAGCTTGGCGCCAGTTTCAGAAAACATTTTTAAGATTGGATAGAAATAACCCGGGCTATAGGCTTTCGCGTTTGTGAGAAGTTCTTCAATTTGCTTCCTGGAAAGAATATTTCTTGCTGAAATTTCAGGTACCTCTTTTTTATAGTAAATTGGCGCTAGCGGAGATTCAGAAATTACATCCTTAGCAATTAGAAATCTAAAAAATACCTCCATGTCAGACTTGATGCCTCTCATGGTAATGATTTTTAAATCATTTTCTCTTTGGATTTGATCAAGCCAAGTCTTTAGAACGCCCGAAGTCAGTTCATCTAACTTAAACCGACCGAACGTTTCCGTAAAATCGTTGGTATATCGTTTCATTTTGCTAAAAGGCGTTCGCGGGTATTCTTGCATATATAGAACGACCAAATCCTCTACATAGAGATCTTGATAATTCTGAATGCGTCCTCGCTTAAACTTCTCCTCGATCGAGTTTTTATGTACCTCCGCTTCACCTTTACTTTTAAAGTACTCGCGGTATCGCTTTTTAGAAATTGGGTGAGTGTAGCTTGTAAAGAAAGTCCCTCCGGGACTTGGATATATTGAAACCATAAAGTTTTGCATAAATTAATCTCCTTTTAATATTCGTATGGTGATGGGTTTTCGATATCTTGGGCCTGAAGCTGTCCATATAGGTCAATCGTTGTTTGAATTCCTCGGTGACCTAAAATTGCTTGAAGCTGATACATTTCTCCGCCTTTCTTTAGAAAGTTATAAGCGAATGAATGCCTAAAGCTGTGGCTTCCCCAGGTTTTATCGTTTGGGAAGTAGTGCTTAAATTTATTAATGAGCTTACTAAGTTCTGACCTTAAAAGTGGGCCGCCTTCATTATTAAGTAGGACGTTGCTAAGCTTATGAGATTCAAGTTGTTCGGTTAGTTGCTTTTGAAGAGAAGGCGACATGCGCACGAAACGCTCATGACAGTTTTTTGTCTTCTTCAAATGAATAAGCCCTGTCTTTAGGTCAACGTCTTGACGCTGCAACCTTAGAATCTCGCTCCGCCTAGCTCCGGTATGAGCCACTGTATATAAATATGGATACAAAATGGTAGGTGAGAATGTTTTAGCGTTTTTTAAAAGCTCGAGCACTTCATCAATTGATAGGACAACTCGAGAGCGCCGTGGATTATCATGACGCTTAAATCTAATTTTTCTCATCGGATTTTGCCTGATGTAGTCACCATCAACTAAAAATTCAAAAAAGCCAAAGAACTGAGTGCGAACGTGGTTCATCGTCCGCTCGCTCAGGTTAAGTTTTGATTTTCTGTTGGAATACCATTCTTGTAGATCATTCGGGTCCAGTTCTGATATTCTATGGTTCCCAAAGTGCTCAACAAAATCTGTAAAATGATTTTTGCGTTCCCGGATATTGCTATTTGGAAACTTTTCTAGAAATATCTTTAAACCTTGAGCAACTCTTAAATCTGAGAAGGCTGACGTGCCTTTAGTTTGATGTCTAGTTTCAACTTCGCATTTGTGGCCTTTTGCTTCCTTTAGACTTTGAAAGCGTTTTCTTTTACGTCGCCCAGTTTTTGGATCTAAAAACTTAGTTTGGAAAAGACCATCGCCAGTTTTATAAATTTTTACTTCAAAACTCATTTGACCTCCAATAAGTCGTTAGCACTTGGTAGATTGTGCTCAGTCTGAACAAATTTTTTGTTTTTTGAGTTTAGCCAAGATTCAAACTGGACTGGCTCGATCACAAACTTCTTTTTGATACCGATATTTACGATCGGGAATTTTGGATCTGTTTTCCTGTGTTCGTAGAGTAGCCAAAGACTTATTCCATACATATTAGAAACCTCCTTAATGGTTAAAAATTTCTTGGTATGAAGAATTTCTTCTTTGGCCAATGGCCAACATGGATTTGGCCGCTTGGTCAATGGCTGCTCCTGGATCCGACACGGCCGTGCTAGAATTTTTTGCTCGATAGGGCCTCTAGTTTTTGGGTAGGGCAGATTGGTCTTGTCGGGGTTTAGCTTGGCAAATGTATTCTGTAGTTTTTTAGTTTCCATTTTCGTTCTTCCTAAAATGTAAACGTATTTGTGCTTTGGCGGAATCGATCGCTTTGAACAAGAAGCCTGATAATTTTGCATAACTATTTTTATTAAGTCGGCCTCATCTTCCGGAATGGTTTCCCAATTGATTTTATCTTTGGTGTGCCAATCAGACTTCCAAGCGATCCCAGACTCGATTGCTTTTCTTTTTATAAAACTAGATTTCCTAAATAGGCGGTCAGAGAACGAGTCCAATTTTGAATCCTTTGGATCGCTAAATGAAAAACGCGAGCCAGAATCTTGTCCTAGGTAAATGAAATTGCACGCCTGATAGATTGTGCCAAGTTCGCGAGCCTCGGTATCACTATATGCCGTAAAATATCTAAACTCGGTATTTTTAGACATCCAGCGGATAGCAAACATAACTAAGCACGACCCTAGATTTTTAGGTGACCAAGAAATACAGGCCCCTCTTGAAATTAACTTTTCTAGATCCTTGTTTTCTTTACCTAGCAAATTCGAGAACGCATTTGGTGTTGCCATGATAACGACGCCAGCAAGAATTCCTTTATAGGTTGCGATAAATCTATGAGTCGGTCGAGTTGGCATTTTGCCGAGCCATTCGTGACGCTCGATGAATTCCTTAATTTCCTGGCAACCGCTCTGGTTTTCTTTTGGTACGTATTCAAATTCAAATTCAAAGTCTGATACTTTTAATTTTTTTGCCTGTTCTAGTGATATATTGGCCTTTAATAGATCATCATTTAGATTGTGTTTTCTAATATGATATTGCCAGCAATGAGACTCATTATAGGTATGAGTATTTAGTGCTTGATGCATGTAATAGTCCTTTTTTGATAATAGCGATCAGATGCCCGTATATGGGTACTTAGTCCTCTATTGGGATCTGATCTGTGACTTTGATTAAAGCGTCGATGTTCCTGCTACTTAGTTGTGACTTTTCGAAAATTGAATAGGTTGCAAGTAAGACATGCGTTGCAACTCATTCTAAGATTATTGTTTCTCGTTTTAGATTGTAAAATGTGGCTGAATTGTTTTTTAAAATTCCATCTAGGGTTGAATAAAACACTTTGGGCCAATTGCTATTTAGTACGACTTGCTCGTACTTCTGTATTTTCTCTAATACACTTTGGCTACTACAGATATACAAAATGGCCGAAACCTCTTGGCGTGAGTATACTTTTTTAAAGTAATCTTTGTACCTAGAGACGAACTTTAGAGTTCGCTCATGCTCGATTGGCAGAAAGTGATCTTTGCCATCTTTATTCACCTTCACAACAGCGTCGAAGTTAATTCCTTTGAATCCATTTAGTTTTTCTTCGTCTTGGGATTCGATCCGACTTTGAATGAAGTTTTCGGTATAGTACCCCGCAACCATCTTGCGGCTGCTCAATTTTGATCTGATGTCAGCCAAATCAAGGTCATGCTCGATAGAGTTGCTCTGAAGCTGTTTCCTAAAGTCTTTTATCCCTTCACCAGAAACAAATTCAGTAAAACCTTTCGCCGATAGGCTGTAAACCAATCTACCGCCAAGTTCTTTGTGATAGTTTGCAGATAAATATCCAAAGACGATCAATCTGTTTAACCTTTTATAAAGCGCTTGGTGCGAGATACCTTTGTAAATATCCCGCTGAATTTGTTTTGAAGTAGATACTTTATTTAAAAATAAATATGTGAAAAGATTCTTTTCCACATCTCTGATTTGGATCATTGGCTTTTTCATTCGTACCTTTTGCCCGTTAGTCATTTAGATTTACAAGTGAGTTTTTTACGCTATTGGATTCTGAATTATTTGAACTGGCTCCGCTCATCGCCTGATACATCTTTTTAATCCCTGCTTTGTATTCTTCCGAAACTTCCTGACAAATTTGTTTCACGTCGTGGCCTGCCATATATGGAACTTGGATTTCGCACTCCTGATTTCCAAATTGCCAAATACCTCGACCTGAAATGGTCGGAAGATCTAAAGCTGATTTATTTCCTTGTTGTGTGCAACGAATTCCTTTCCGTTTTGCATTCGTAGCATAGGGCCCAAGA
>CAZCHT010000131.1:0-12596 GCA_964498705.1 uncultured Bdellovibrio sp.
GTAGAAAAAACTACAGGCTTTGTACTTTAGAAACAAATTAAAGGGCTGCCTTTTTTGTCACTGCTGTCTAAATCTCTACAGTGGATAATACCTTATGGTTCCCATATATTTAGCTACTAAATGAAAAACTCTATTTTGAAAACAGCAGTGTTATCTCTACTTCTTTTGGTTGGCGATGTTTCCTTTGCTGGGAATTTGGCTTGTCGACAATTCTATCGTCCGGCGCTGACTGAAATTCAATACTTGATAAATACTAGGGATCTTCTTTCCTATGTTGAGCGTGGAAATGCGCCTCGACAAGGGGTTGATAAGATTTGGTCGTCCCGTGCGGCGCTTTCTGAAATACTTAGCTTGCGTGGTCCATTGGGGCCTTTAGGTCCTGTTGGTGAACTTGGTGCTATTGGTGATAAAACTTGGAACCCTTCATTTTGGTGGACTCAGTTTGTTCGTTCAAATGTTTGGACCGTTTATGCCAATAAAATGTCGGTGAATGTTAGTAAAATGAAAAAGTATGGTCCTCTCAGTAACGAAGGATCGCTTGGTGACCTCGGTCCTTTAGCTAAAGACTGGGGCGAAGGCGCTTATTCTATTCTGGGAACGCGTGGAATTCTTGGGCCGTTGGGGCCATTGGGTGCGCTTGGAATGATGGGTGCTTTGCAAACTGTAGGTTTAAAAGGTCCCGATGAAAATGGTAACTATCGTTACAAAGGCAAAATCATTAAATCAGTGAATATCGAATGGGCTGACGGTGTTCGTGAATTTGAAATCATGGAAAAATACACCAGCAAAGAAGCTCAACGTCGCAGTCGTAATGGCTCACTTGAGAACAGCTTTATGGTAGATTCTTCTATGTCACCATTTGAATTGACTCAATCCTACAAATCTAAAAGTGATCGCGAGAAATTGGTATCCGTATTAGTAGTTCCAGATGCGGGAGCGATGTTGAATATGTTTGGCGCGGCACTGCCAACAAATTTTTCTATCGAAGTTCGTGATAAAAAAGGAAACCTGATTGGTTCTTCCGATATGTCATTTCAAGCTAACTTTGTCCAGTTTGCGGTCCCTAAGAATGGTGAATATGAAGTGGTTATCAAACGTCAGGGCTTTTCAATGTTACCATTGGGTTATCGTTTGATCTCTGTTGGCGCGGGAGCCGAGTTATTTGAGGTGTTCCCACACATCCTGGGCGCAAATGCCGTTATAAGTTTAAATACCCAGATCGAAGACTATTTAAAGAAACTTAGCGATAAACACTTTAACGAGCGCTAGAAATCTGATCGCTAGAAACTAAAAGACCCGCGAAATCTCGCAGGTCTTTTGTAGTTTTTCTTTATAATTTAAATCAAATCTAAATTAGAATTTACCTAGTAGGCGGTAAACCATTTTTTGGATCGCGATAACTTGCGGTCCATTTTTGTTTACGTAGTCAGTGCCAGAATAACCGAACCAGTCCCAGCATCCGTATGGATTTGTGAAACCAGAACTAGTGGCTTGAGGGTAAAGCACAACGATATTGTTTGTTTCTGCCCATTCATTAAGACCGTTGTTAGTTACGTATTGGTCTTGGATGTAGTTAGGACCCATTTGGCAACCGTGCAAGTTAACATGCAGACGGCAACCGCTGCGAGTTGATTGGCAAGCTTTTGGTACATACACATAACCAGTTTGGTATAGTGATGAATTTCCACTTTGGAATTCGCTTTGGTCGAATGCGAACAATTGTTTCTTCATCTCAGCATTAGCTTTGATAGGAGGTAACAAAGGACCATACATTTGAGTTAGGATATCGCCAGCCATATCGTAGTTACAGTTTGAAATCCATGGCGATGCTTGAGAGCTGCATGAATTACCAAAACGATTTGTAATCCAACCGTGTCCAGATGGAACGTCATTTTTGAATTTGATGTTTTTAGGCGATGTTAACTTTGAGTAGAACTCATAAAGTTTATCGCTATTTCCTGGAGCAACAACGGAATCGTTTTTACCAGCATAGATATAAACACGAGAGTTTTTTAAATTTTCAAGTTTCTCGATTTTACCCGCAGCTTCATCTGATTTAGCTTTTTGAAGAAACGTAGCTGTGTTTAACATCGCTGGATTTCTCATGCATGTCATTTGCGCTGTTAATGCATTTCCTTGAGCGCACCAGTAAATACCACCAGCTACTGAAGCGGCACCTTTAAATACAGTAGAAAGAGCCACGTGTAGTTGGACGGCCATAAAGCCACCAGCAGAAATTCCAGATACAGTGATTGTTCCTGGGTTTACACTCAGTGGAGTTAATTTGCTAACTCCTCGTTGTTGAGCATTCGCAAATCCTGTAACAAAAAGAACTAGCGCTAGTCCAAAAGTTCTAATATTCATGTGTCCTCCTAAAATATGGTTCCAACGGGTGGTTTAATTAGTGTAATTAGTCGATATGTATAAGCCGCCTGTAGGTACAAGGCATTCAAATCAAAAGCAACGACTATTTTAGAGTTAAAACTGTATGAGGAGAAATCTCCCTATGGCCTCGATCTCTGAGTTTTTACTCTATGCTGGTAAAAAATTCAGTATCGTAACTGACAGTTTAAGAATTCGCCGTTGGGTCTATTATATTTAGCATGTTTAATATTAAATCGTTTGTTTTAACTTTTGTGCTCTTTGTTTCGGCTCTAGCCGATAATCGTCTGACTATTTATGTTTATCCTCCGAGTCAGCCATTGAACTGGAAAAGTCCCAAAGCTCTGATTTATTCATTCCTAAAAATTCAAGCAGTGAAAACAGTGAAACAAATTCCGAGCCCCTCTTCATCCTTTGTATCTGACTTCAATGAGCCGGGATCGATCGATACTGCATATATGTCGTCCATGGGCCATACGATTGCTCATGTTCAGTGTGAACTAGAAAATGGTGTTCAGTATGACCGATGGACATCGCTATCTGGCGAAGATGATATTAATGAAGACTACAACCAAGCATTTAAAAATAAGATAGGTGTAGGTTTGTTATTTCATAAATTTATTGATGGACACATTATTTCTGGCCCCGAAAACTACAAACGTTTGATTCACTATCGGGGACAAATATATAAAGATGAGAGTGGTAAAAAACAGGTCGCCAAACCAAAATATTTATCGTTCGGTATCGGACATCAGCAGTGCCAAGATTTAAAAGGTATGATTGATTTCTATGAATCATTTCATTTTCCAAAATCAACTCCGACCGCTGAGTTGAAAAAACGATCAGCGCAGAATACGCTATTTTTTACGAACGTGATTGATCCGTATGACAGCTATGTTTTGCGAAAATCAGATAGTCAGGCCGAGGTCGGCGGTGGTTGTGCACCTTATGCCGTTGGATTAGTAAAAATGGCGGGTTTGTTTACAGCGACGTTCGAGAAAATTTGGAGTCGCTTACAGCCAGTTTCAGAAAATCTGATTGGCGGCCTACCCACGGGCGATGGGAAACTCAGCGTTGTTCACATGAAATCAATACTAGCGGGTAAACTAGGTGATCATTGGGTGTATGCGGGTCAAAAAAATCAAGTGGTTAAAATGTATGATCCTCAGAATATATGGGAAAATATTGTGTCTCTGGAAAACTGCATTTCTAAAAAAAAATGTACGGCCGAAAATGCCCTTGTTCTGCGCGAGTTTCAAATATTAGGGAAAGCCGTGTATATTGGCTCAGCGCAAGTATTTACGGATCACTTTCGATCCGGCAAAAAAGAAAAAACTGTTTCGCAATCGATCATGGGGTTGGAAATAAGATAATTTGACAAGTTTTCATGGATAAACTAAAAAATCTCCTAAATTAGGAGATAGGTTATGCAAAAGATGTGGTTAGCGTGTTCAGTCGTGTTGTTTTTTTCTACAGTGGGATTTTCTCAGGAGCAAACAAAGTCTTGGTCAAATGAATCAGAAGCGTCAATTGTACAAGTAGGTGGTAATGCTACTTCTGAAAGTTACAGCGCCAAGCAAAAAACTTCATATAAAGTGGAAGCTAATGTCGCGACGATCACGGGTCGCTATTTGCAAACTAAATCTGCCGGTACAGAAACGGCAAAGCAATGGGACGCGGCTCTTCGCTTTGAGCGAGAGTTAAGTGCCGACTGGGCAGTATTCGTACAGCATGGTGCAGAGAGTGACTGGTATGCAGGTTATGTTCAAAGGGACAATACAGATTTGGGTGGAAAATATTATTTCACAAAAAACGAAATTGAGACGTTCTTTACAGAGGCCGGTTTTCGTACCTCTAAAACAATTTCGTCACCAACAAATGAAGTCAGCACATTTAACTCAGGTCGTTTGTATTTAGAATATAGCAAAAAAGTAAATGAATCTGTTTCAGCTAAAGCATGGGTTGAATATTTACCAAACTTTACAACTTCAGATGCGTACTTAGTTAACTACGAACCATCGATGAGCGTGATGATGTCACAGATTTTTTCAATCAAAGTGGCCTACTTGGTTAAGTATCATAATAGAACTGTTCCAGCGAACGTGAACGAAAAGAAAGAAGACACGTCGTTCACGACGGCTCTAGTAGCAAAGTTCTAGACTTTTATAAGTTCACCTCAGGCTTAGGGCTGGGGTGACATTGTTCTTTGGGCAAATTCATCTTAAAATGAGGTTTAAACAAAGGACGTCTATGAAAAAAATTAAACTCGCATTAATGACCGTGTTTTTATCAACCATGGTCATGGCTCAAGTAGATTCTTCTCAGATCGAAGCCGAAGAAGCTAAAATCGATTCTGAATCAGCCAAAGCAGAAGCGAACGAAAGTAAACGTCGGGCCGAAGAAGAAAAGAAAAAACGCGATCAAATCCAAGGCGAAGCGAAGTCTCTCAGCGAAAAATACAAAAAAATAGAGCAGCAATCTAAAGAGCAACAGGCTGAATCTGAAAAGCAATCGCAACAATTCAAAAAAGAACAAGACGAAGCTCAAAGCCAAATTAAAAAAACGGACGAAGAAATCGCTCGTACGCAAAAACGAATTCAAGAAATCAAAGACAAAACTGCAAAAGCTAAAGAAGAAAAAGATAAAATGGTCGATCAAAAGAAAGAGACCGACAAAGTTTTGAAGAAATATCAAGACGACGCTAAGGACGCGGAAAAAGAGCAGCATAAAGCTGATCAAGAGTCTGATAAAACTAAAGCGGAAACGGTTGCTCTGCAAAAAGAACAGCGTATCAACGAGCAAAAACTTGCGAAATCAAAGCAAGATACTGAAAAAGCCAAAGCTCAGTTAGCGTCTAATAAATTAAAAATGGAACAAGAGAAGTCTAGAACTGAAAATGAGCTTAAAAAGGTCAACGCCGAGATTGAAAAAAATAATTCTACGATAAAAGATCTTGAAAAAGACCTTAAGCAAGTGACCGAGCAATCTGAAAAAGCGCAAAGCGAAGCGAAGAAGGCCAAGGGTGATCTAGAAAAAGCAACTTCGCAACGTGAAGACCTAAAGAAAAAAACCGAACAGGCTAAAAAAGAATTTCAAGAGAACACTCGGAATTTAGAAAAGGAAAATGCAAAACTCCACCAAGAGCAAAGTGCTTTGAAAGCGGAAAATGACCAGCAAGCGGTTATCTTACGTAATCAAGAAGAAGTCTTGAAGAAATTAACTGGTGAGCAAGCAAAGTTAAAAGAAGATATTGATCGAGTTAAAAAAGATCGCGATCAAAAATCAGCGCGCAATAAAGAATTAGAAACAAAGACCCAGGAAGACAAAATTAAAATCGAAACTCTGACATCGGAACTAGAAACAGAAAAAACGAAGTTAGAAACCGAGAAAATAAAAAATGACGCCATCGAGTCTAAGAACAAGGAAAACAAAGCTCAGATCGATGAAAAACAAGACGCTTTGAAGAAAACTAAAAAGAAAAAGTAAATTTAATTAGCAATGAAAAAATAAAACCCAAGGCGTGTAAACCTTGGGTTTTTTATTTTTGAACTATTGGGACGTTCTAAATGCCTTGTGGCGCCGGTTTAGTAATTGATTGAGCCGGATTGAACAACAGCTTCTGTGTTGGGTAGGCAATTTCAATTTTTAACTTGTCCGCGATCGCTAGGACCTGGAATAAAAAGTCTTGCTGAACGGCATTTTCCACACGGACCTCCGGGCTATCGACGAAGAAAGTCACTTGAACATCGACGCTATAGTTGTTGAGGCTAATCAAGATGATAGTAATATCGCCATGATCCACTTGTGGATGGCTGACTAAGAAGTCATTTACTGCAGCCATAAAGCTACGGATAGCATCTGTAGATGTATCGTATGACAAAGTGATAGTGTGACGAATACGGCGTTTGTTTCGTGCTGACAGGTTTTCCAGTTTTTCTTTGGCAACGGTAGAATTTGAAATAGTCACAATAGAGTTAGTCGGCGTTCTGATTTTTGTAGAACGAAAGCCAATTTCAATAACGGTGCCTTCGACGTCTAAGACCTTGATGTAATCATTAAGCTTAAATGGCTTGTCTACTAGGATTGTGATTGAACCAAATAAGTTAGCGACTGTTTCTTGGCCTGCCAATGCGATGGCGATACCACCGATACCTAGACCGGCTAATACGCTAACAACATTGATTCCCAAGTTCTGCAGTACAATCAGGACGCCTAAAATAATAAGAATGAATTTAGCAGCTTTTACCGCAAAAGGGATAATTTCATTCGGTTGACTGTCCGGATCGCCGACTCGTTTAGCCCAGTGAACTGAAACGATATCGATACCAATGATCAGCATTTGTAACCAGCGGAAGCCAATTAAAATTTGTGCAAATAATGTGATATATTTATCTAAGTTTCTAGGAAAGGCGAGCATGTCGACGACCGAAATAAAAATCATCAATGAGACAATCCATCCGAGTGGGCGCTCTATTTCTGTGCGTGTAATTTCTGCGACGAAAATATTTTTATTGTGAGAGATCATGCCGCTATTTTTAATTCGTTTTAAAAAATGCTCGATACCGCGACGTAAAAAAGGATACAAAACGATGATCAGGACAAAACTCATCCATTTCCATGTGGGCATAAGGACGTATTCTGTTTCTATAATTGATTGAAATGAATCCATTTAAACCTCGCGGACGGCAAATAAAATTAAAGTGCCTAATATAATTCTGTAAATACCAAAATGTTTAAAACCATAACGGCTCACTAATTTGATAAATGTTTTTATGGCAACAATTGCAATGAGGAAAGATAAAATGCAGCCGATTAATAAGGTTGTAATTTGATCGCTCGTGATTGTCGGAAGTATTTTGTATGATTTGTATAAAGTGGCAGCTGCGATCGTCGGTACCGCTAGAAAAAATGAAAACTCAGCAGCGGCCTTTTTGTTATATTTCAAGACTAGCCCGCCGATAATTGTCGCGCCAGAGCGAGAAACTCCGGGAACCAATGCTAGGCATTGGAAAAATCCTAGGTATAGGCTTTCTTTATAATTCAATTTGTCTAACGATTTTCCGTCACTGGACGTATTTTTAAATAGGTAGTCCGAGGCTATTAATACGATGCCGCCAATAATTAGTGACCACGCGACAATCAAAATACTTCCCAGCCATTCATTTACAAAATTTCTGAGTGCAAAACCGATAACCGCTGCCGGTAAAAATGCCACGAATAAATTTTTGTAGAATTGCAAAGAAGATAAAAACGTTTTCCAGTAAACAACAAGAACAGAAAAAATCGCTCCGAATTGAATTATAATTTCGAAACTTTTAACGAACAGATCATTTTCTTTAGCTAAATAATGCGAGTAAATAATTAAATGTCCTGTAGAAGAAACAGGCAGAAATTCTGTGAGGCCTTCGATCAACGAGTAAAAAAATATTTCCCAAATAGTCATAATGTCCCCACACTCAAGGCTTGCGCGTAGCAGCGAAAAACTGACGTTATCAGTGAGTTGAAAATAGTTCCGTCAATGCATCACAATTACAACTAGTTAATAAAAATTCAAGCAACTCAAGTTCAGAGTCAATTTGAGTATAACCAGTTGGTATTGTCATTGCTTAATCGATCTTTGAATCATCAGAAATTTATCTGATTAAATCAAGGGGGAAAAAATGAAAATGACAAATCTACTATTAGCGGCAGTGACTGCACTTCTAGTTTCTGAAGCCGCAATGGCTCAATCAGGTATCCGTTTAGGAACTCCATCATACGGTGGTAGCGGATGTCCGGCAGGAACAGCAAGTGTTACACTTAGCCCTAGCGAAGATGCGATTAGTATCTTATTCGATGCTTTCTCGGCATCAGCAGGTAGCGGTACTGGTAAACGTGTGGATAGAAAGTCTTGTAACCTTTCAATCCCAGTAACAATTCCACAAGGTTACAGCGTGTCGGTAATCCAAACTGACTATCGCGGTTTTAACTATGTTCCGAGTTCGGGTGCCTACACTCGTTTGAACACTGAATATTTTTGGGCTGGTATCCGTGGACCAATGTTTTCTAAATTGTTCACTGGGCCACAAAACAAAGATTTCACTACTTCAAATGGAATCATTGCGGAAAGTTTAGTTTGGACTCCATGTGGAGCGAGCATCAATATGCGTGTTAATTCAAGCATCATGGCTCAATCAAACAATAGAATGGATCAAACAGACATCATGGTTGACTCTGCGGACATTACTGCTGGTTTAGTTTACCACTTGCAATGGCGTCGTTGTAACTAGTTGTTACTTATAGTTCTGGCAGCGCTGAAGTTTCGGCGCTGTTAGGCTCTGATTTAGATATTCTCGCCCTTCTTAAGGCGGTTGCGGAATTCTTCCGATAGTGCGCTTTCTTGGTAGCCAAAAGTTAATGCTTTCTGCACAGTTTCAATCAATTCGAATGGCTGAATGGGCTTATTTAAATAGTCAAAGTGACTATAAGCGACGGCTTCACGTAAATTTCTGGTATCTAAAGAACCCGTTAGCATCACGACTGGAATCTGGAATTTATTAGTGTCCAGGAATTTAAGTAGTTCAAGTCCAGTCATCTCGGGCATGTTTATGTCAGTAACTACCAGGTCTGGTTTTTTTTTTTGAAATTTGATCAAGGGCTAGTTTCCCGTTAGCAAATGTAAGTATGTCTAGTTTGAGGGATGATATGATGTCCACAACAGTATCCAATATCCATTGATCGTCATCACAGACGTAGACGGTTTTCATCTGAGACATTCCCATTCCCCTTTAGAGTATCGTAGCGGATGTCCTTTCGGTAGGATATCAAAAAAATTAAACAGTTTCTTTACAATGTCCGTCTCACAATAATACGTTTGAAAATTTTGTTTAGAGTCAGTAACCAAGTATATACTTCAGTTTGATGCGAAAAACTGAATCAACTGAATCAATTTAGCTCTCTAAACCTCAAGAAAAAGGGAAACAAATTTCTTTAATAATGAGAGGAACCCTGCCGATACATTTGTAGGCAGTAACTCACCGTTGATGGAGATCAGATGCAATCATTTATCATGACGACATTTATTATTATTATGGCGTTTTCAATGTTGAACTTGCTGGTCAGTCTTACTATTTACGCTATGTCGAAACGTTCTTTATATGCCAGAACGGGTTTATTCTGGGCTTCTTTGATAATTAATTTTTTTATTCAATCGCAAGCACAAGAAGGTGAGTTTGTAATTATATTGGGGTTTGGGTTTTCGATTATTCCTTTAAATTTTCTAGCATATGCATCTTTGTTTTTTAGTGGTGCGCCTTACCCTAAGAAGATTCTTCTTCCGCTCAGCGCGTTGTCAGTATTGGCTACCTTGCTCATCAAAGATCTACCGATTTCTTTCACATTAAAAGCATTGCCGTTCTCGATCGCCTCTGCGGCGCCATTGGTGTATACAGTTTATATTTATCTGAAAAAGTATAGAGAGAAAACGACACCGTTGATGTACATCAATGCCATCGTTCTGGCTTTGTTTACCGTGCATTGCTTTAACTTCGCATTTTTTCGCATGGTTCCTGAAGCTCAATTGTGGGGGTGGCCGGTGGCATACGGTCTATATCAACTACTAGCCATGTTGATCCCAGCTATGACATTAGAGTTCTATCATAATGAAGAGGCCGGCCGTTTAAAGTTAGAGGTCGAGAAAAGAACACGCGAACTTGAAATCAAAAACCAAGACCTAAATACGTTAGCTAGAGAAAATCAGATGCTACTGAATATTTTGGTACACGATATTTCAAATCCAGTTCAAGTGATCATGGCATTTGGTTCGAAATTAACTCCTGATAAGTTACCTATAGAGCTACATAAGGGTAGAGATAGATTCAAACGAGCGTTGGATGCGATGTTTGAAACTATTAAAACAGTGCGCGAGTATCACGGTGCAAAAGTAGGAAAAATTATTCCTATCTTGAAACCTGTTTCGCTCGCAGAACCTCTGCAAGAATGTCTGTCTCTTTATGAAGACAAGATCAAAGAGAAAGAATTGAAAATGTTAGTTGAATACGATGGCGCAGAAAATATCAAAGTCATGACGGATTCCTCTTGGGTTAAAAACCAAATATTTGCCAATATCATTTCCAACGCTATTAAGTTCTCACCTCGAGGTGGAGAAATTAAGATCTCTTTTCACCGCAATGATGAATCGATTAAAATTAGATTTCGCGATTATGGCTTAGGAATTAATAAAGAAGTTAAAGATAACATATTCTCGCCGAATAAAGCGACTACCAAATTAGGTACATCCGGTGAAAAAGGCACAGGGCTTGGAATGCCAATTGTTAAAGAGTACGTCGATCGTCTAGATGGTACAATCCAAATTTTGGATTTGCAAAATGATGAATTGGGAACTTGTTTTGAATTAGAATTTAAAACTATAGTTGCCAAAGCCGCATAGGACTTTGGCATTTGAATAAATAATTCTAAGGCTTGAATGCGATTGTAATTTCTCCGCGAGCTAAAAACGCAACGTCGTTTCCCGCTGTTTCAATAAAACCGTTTTCTTGAAGATGTTTTGACGACGCTACCGCATTTCTAAAAGCTTGGTATTTCGTTTTTTCAGTTGGAAAATAATTTTTTCCAACCCGATCAGACGAAATATTGTATGTGAATTCTTTTACAGACCGCATTCCGCTAAAACCAGCATCATGCAAAAACCCATACAATTCGTTTTTCATCAGGAAATAGCGATTAACTGCGGCTCCCATTAGGCCAGCTAGGCTGTCTTTACATTGGGCCAAATGACGAACTTCATTTCTAGCGGCTTCATCTTCGAATGCGAAACCTAGATTTATAAACATTCCGCCAGGTTTTAAAACGCGAAGTAGTTGCGAGTACATTTGAGTTTGTAGGTCGCGCGGTATCTCATGATTAGCGCTTTTAACCATTATGCAATCGAAGGTGTTTTCGGCGAACAGTGGTTCACCTTCATGTGTTTTCATTGTTAAAACATCACCAGACCAAACCTTAGCGCCCCATGGTTCTAGTTTTGATTTTGCAATTTCACTTTGGACTCGAGAAAACTCTAGCACTTGCATTTCCGGCAGAGTGACTCCGTGTTGTACAAAGCCTTGTAGGCAGCGTAACCCCAGGTTGCCATCGCCCGCCATACAATCCAAAATAGTTTTTGGATAAAAATCAACAACGGCATCAATAAGTGTTGGTATTACGTCATTTGAAAAACCGTTAACTTCATCCTGTGAATAGTTTCCTACTACGTCATAATCTTTTAAAATATCTATTGAAGGCATATTTGGCTCCTTTTATACAACTAGTTCGCGTTGTTTAAATTCAATGAATGGGCGAGACGCATCGACAGTAGCCGAAGCAATACATGTATCAACCATGAGTGAATAGGTTTTTGCCGTTTGTACGATGTTAACAAGTATCGTTTCTTGTAATTCCGGCGAAAGCTGGGAAGTGAGCTCTATCGCTTTTAAAATATGATCTGGATCTTCTTCTGCGTGTAACTTGATAAAACGACCGGCTTTGCTGCCGTGAACATCTTGCACACGTTTGTAAACTGCTGGTAAGTGAGTACACGAAAAATACTCGAGTGCAATAATGTAGCCCATTAATGACAGAGGACCTTCATGAAGCATTTTGTAATACTGAGGTTCCCACAGCGCGCGCGTTTCAGGCAGGTGATAGAAATCAGAGGGGTTCATACCTAGATCTTGTAAATCTCGTTCCGCTAGAACTTCATGAGAGGATTCTTCCGAGATGTGTTTAATAAATCGGCGAAAATGATTTTCTTCCGTACGTTTCATAAGGCCTGCGCCAAATGCAAGCATTCGTGTCGAATGTGAAACATAGTAGTATGTTTGAGCTAAAAAGTTTCCATAAACTTTTGGGTTTGCGACATCCATTTTTTCAATGGTTTTGCCCATTAGTTCTACCGGTAGTTGATAGTATTCTGCCTTCATATCGTCCTCTCATTTTTTTTTTTTTTTGATTCGAGTTGTATAACTCGAGAACGATATTATTTATAAAATGTAAAATTACACGTCAAGATTTCTCGATCCGGTGGAAAAAAAGTAGGAGTTTAAGATTTCCTTAGTCTATCAATCAAGTTACATCAACTAGACTTTAGATTGAAGGAACTGGCCCCTTAGCCTGCGGCTAAGGCCTGATTCAATTTCTTCAAATTCAGATTATGATGAAGGCATACAATCGCCAAATGT
>CAZCHT010000132.1:0-12554 GCA_964498705.1 uncultured Bdellovibrio sp.
TTTATAATTTTAATATTGCGCATTATTTATGAAACTACTACACCTAATTCCGTTAGAAATTAAAAAAAGGAGTCACTATGAACTTTAAATTTTTCAGCGCTTTTGTATCAAGCCTAATTTCAATGTCGGTATTTGCTGGCGGAATTACCTCAGGCGGCGTTCCGATGTACAAGTTTCCAGTCGATATTTATTTTAAATGCGAAGCTAAACTTGGTATCTATATTATCGCAGGCCAAAATAAACATTACGGAATTTTCAATCGATCGTTCGAGTTGAAAGCTAAAAAAGATTCCTACACTAGTTTTGGTATCGTCCAGGGTAATTTACAAACCCATCCTGAGAAATGGATCTTAGAAACATCAACGGCCGAAAATGTAGATATGACTCTGTTCCAACCGATCCTAGAGGATCACAATGAGGTCAGCTTAAGCTTGAAGTCACCGACACAATCGTCGTCACCGACTCAGCCGGCTTCGTTACATATAAAGTTGGGATTACCAGATCCTGATGAAGTGTTTTCAGAGCGTACCGTGAATTTGGATGATAAGTTTGCGGACATTTCGGTGTACCGTAAAATCCGTAAAGACGACTACTACTCGTCTCAATCTCTAGAAGTCACTTGTACAAAGTAATTAAGCCCTTATTTCTAGCTGGCAATACTGCCGGCTAGAAATATATATAGAGATTTTACACTGAAATTGTTTTTACTTCTAAAAGAAGCCAGACTTGAGGCAAAATCATTCTACTAGCCTATGAACATTCGACATCCCAATAAACCTTCTGCAGCAAACTCTAAAGCAAAGCCGCTGAATCTTTTTTATCAAAACGGCTACATCACGTCGTCCGAAAAACGCGAGATCTTAGATTATATTTACAGTTTAAAACCCATATGGGAAATGCGCTACCCTGAAGGAACTGCGGACAACCGTCAGTTATTGCGACCCGTGTATTGGCTTGGCAATTGGCAATTCGCCTGCCTTGATTACTATCATCCACCTAAAGGGATTTTCAATCGCGCTATTACTGCTGAAGATTTTCCTGCATCAATTCAAAAAGTTGTCGACCGCATTGAAAGCAAAGTGCGAAGTGATTTTGATAGTCGCGATATCCCTCGCGGCTGGGAACTAAATACGTGTTTGATCAACTTTTACGGCAACCGTGTTGTGGGCGGAAAATCTCAAGACTTCGCCCGGGTTGGTGAACACAAAGATTTTGAACCAGGTCCCGTTGGCTCAGTATCCTTTGGAGAGAGGGCCTTGTTCCAATTCGTAGATAGCCCAAACAAAGGCAGCAAAAGCACAGTGATCCTACAACAATGGCTTGAAGACAGTTCCGTTCAAATCTTCGGCGGCGACAAATTTAAAAAGAAACTCTTCCACCGCGTTCAACGTGTAGAAGAAAAAGGCTTCGTGTTCAAGCAAGCCCAAACCGGCGACTTCGAAACACGCAGAATCAACCTAACCTTCCGCTACGTTCCGCGAGAACACTTCATAAAAGCGAGCCGTCTCCCCGAAGAACTCCAAAAAAACATAGCCCCCTACGTTCAAGAACTAGCCAAACATTCCGACTTCTGGAAATCCCAATAAAAAAAGCCAGCTGCTGACTTTTTGAAACTCGGCGCGTTTAGCACGTTGCGTTTCAGAAAGTCAGCAGCTGGGTTTTGGTTGTTTACTGTTGTGTGTATGAGGCGGCTTCGAAATCTACTCGGATTTTCGTTCCGTCTGGCTGTGCCGGATCTAACTCTAGCTTAGCGCCTAGGTGGATTGCGTTTAGTTCGGCGTCGAAAGACCAGCCGTATTCGGCGTCGCTTGGGATTTCTTGAGTGCCGTAGAATACTTTGAGTGTACTAACGATTGGGGCTCGGCTTAGGTAGATTGTATTTGATACTTGTCTTGCTAAGTCTTCAGCTACGCTTGCTAGTTTGTCACCGAAATCGGGGGCGCACAGATTAAAGATGTTTGTTCCCTTGTTGATCGTCATCGACAAGAACTGTTCGATTAACAGAGGTTCTTTGTTGTACTCATCGCGACCGCATTGGGGATCGTTGAATCCGCTTGGGATAATCGCGCCATAAGCTAAGATCTTTTCGCGCTTGCCTTTGATCTTTAATAAATGATCATACAATGCGACTGAGGAGTCTTTACTTTGATCTTCTGCATCTGTGATAAAAATCACAGCTAAATGGGCATCTGGTCTTAAAAAGCCGGCATTCACTGTTGTATCAAGTGGCGGTGACAATGCCGCAATCACCGGATCAAATGATCTTTCTGTTCCTGACCCCACCGTCCCCAGAATCAATCGTGCCGCTAAGTCTTTCTCTGGACCCGGCGTCAGCTTGTCGATGAACAATGGACTTCCAATTAAACGACCGCAGCATTTTCCTGTGATACCACCATCCATGTCTGTTGATAAAACACCGATATGGTAATCGATACTGATACGATTAAAGAAGGCCGAGATAAAGCGTCCTACGTTCGCGGCCAAATTCTTTTGATGCGCGTCCATACTTCCCGAGTTATCAACGACGAACAGGATGTCGACCTTAGGATCTCTCACCATGTAGTCGTTGTCTTTAACGACCTTTTCATTTGTCAAATCTGGTTTTGCTTGCATCTTTGGACTGTCTGGCGAACATGAACTGATCACCAAAGCCATCGCGAAAGAAATTGTAACAGCTACCGCCGTCGTTTTTTTCATCATGGAGCTTTCCTTGCTTGGCAGCCTTTTTTGATATCGACTTTATAGTTTGTTAACTCATCAAACCAAAATTCTTTACTCAATGGAAATTTCAAAGCGTCCGATTTTTGAGAACCAGTCGTTCCTGCTTTCACAACCGCAGCATCGTCTTTCAAACTTGATTTCAAACGATCCGCTACGTTCACCTGTTGAATCACTTCAACTTCGATGATTTTAAGTTTGTTCAAAACTTTTTTAACTTCCGCTAGTTCTAGTTGAGCCAACTCTTTTACACGGCCAATGGAAGCCGATGACGCCATCTGCATTCTTTGGTTCGTTTGATTTTTCATTCGATCAAAGAACGCCTGCAAGCCCGTTTGCTGCAACGATTTAGCATAGATTTTCTCAGCTACGTCAGATTCCGCTTTTAGCAAAACTTCAGCGCTCACCAAAAATCTCAACTTTTCATCACGAACCATATTTCTTGGCAATGATTTGCTGATCGCCACAAGATCTTTAGCTTTCAACGTCTTAGAAGCCATTTCAGTCAATGCACGTTTAACAAAGATATCATCCGCGTCCGTAGAAATTTTTTCTAAATACACAGACTTGGCTTTGAATTCGACTGGAAAGTTTTTCAACGTTTCCAAAACTGCTGGATAGTCACACACTTTAAGTTGAGACAACCCGCGAACCATCCATGCTTCTGGTCCGATTTGACCAGAAAGGTTTGGATTCACTAAAGTCTGAGTTACAGCGATCGCATTTTGAGGTTCACCTTTACGAACAAAAGCCCATGTTTTTTCTTCCTGAGCTTGGAAGTAATAGTCAGACGCCTTAGGAATTTTCTCGAAATATTTTGCCGACGCATCCAAATATCCATTTTGATACAACATGCGAGCCGCGGTTAAATTCATCAAATCCACAGGTACCGGATTATTAGGAGCCTTCATTAAAGCCGCCATGATTTTCGCTGCTTTATCCGCTTGATCTTTCATTGCGTAGGACAAAGCTAAGTGCCAGTCGATCAATGCACGCTCTTTAGAATTTACCGGAGCTTTCATTGCTAACGTATTTAATTCATCCGCAGATCTTTGCAAAGACAGGTCTGCGGCAAGAACACGAACTTCGATAACGCGTCCGAAGATTTCGCCCCAGCCTTGAGCCCATTTAATACGAGCTACAAACCAAACTTTGTTATCTTCTTTAGCTGCTTCACGCCATTCATTGATCAATTGAAAATGAATTTTCTTTGGATCTTGAACAACAAATAACTCTTCCATTCCAGTGACCGGCATTCCTGCTTTAAAGAACATCAATCCTTTAAGCGCGATCCCATTCTCAGTAGATTCAAATGGTGTGTTATTAAACGCGGGTCCATATTGGATTAACGCTTCTATCCACTTGCCATCTTCTAAATGACGTAAGAAAAAGTTTTGTTCTGGAGTAGGATTCACCAACAAACTACGAACCGTGTCAGCTAAGAAGCTTTGGTTACGACGAGTTTGTGTTTCGGCTTTACCATCAAGTAAAGCTTCCATATCCTGCGCATAAACCGCACTTGACAATAGAAGTAGCGCACTTAAAATATATCGTTTCACAGTAACCATCCTACTTGCACGGAAGCAATCGCCAGATCTAGGCCTTTGGGACCAGACGTGTAGTCCACGGTGTATTTTTGATAACGTAATTCTAAACGAGTTGAAAAGTTCTGAGCCATCCAGAAACCAATACCGCCACCAAGTGTGTATGTGGGCTTCGATCCTGTTTTTAGTTCTACTTGTCCGGCACCTAACAAACCGTACACATCAAACTGAGCAATACTTTTATCAAACAGGTTCATTTTTCCATAAATTGGGTACCAGTTCAACATCACCAATGATTCACTTTTTTGTTGATCAATTTCAGGGATTGGCTTGGTAGGATTTCTTGGATTTGCCAATCTATCCGCCGAAGCCGCATCGATCATCGCCTCACCTTCTGCCGTCAATTTATTAAACGTGTAATTGTATTTCGCGCCCACCGACCATCTATGGTTGATGTGATAATTGATGTTCATACCGACGCTTTGCGATTTCGTGTACGTATCATCGCCGCCCATAGTTCCTGAAAACTCCGGAGCAAATTCAAAACGATTTTTTCTTGGTACGATACGATCTTGAACCACTTCTACTTTTGTATCTGGGTTCAATTCGCGCGCTTTGTCTAAAATAATTTGGTTGCCACCTAAGTTATCAAATTCTGTCTCGACAGATTGAGCTAAAGCGCTGATTGATAGCGATGACAATAACAATACCGAAGTTACTAATAAACTCGTTTTCATGGCACTTCCTCCTCGTCTACTGGTGGTTTAGGCTGCGGAGTCGGAGCTACGTAGCCAGGACCTTTAACAATTTTGTATTTTAACGTGAAGGTTTCTATCACCGGAGACACTTCAGTGTAGTAGCGTTTTACGGCTTTAACTTTGAATGACATTTCCGACGGACCTAAGTTTTCGGTCTTAGAAACTTTCCATTTAAAGTTACACGTCATGAAACCTTTTGCGTTGTATTCATCGCACTTGATCTCAGCATCAACAGGAACATCCGCCTTATCGACGACTTCAAATTCAGCCCGTGCTGTACTTTCGTAAACGATAAACGAGTAATTGAAAGTTAAACCGGTCGGGATAGAAACTTCTTCTGTCCACGAAGTTTTCAAATCACCAAACTTAGCTAAAAGTTTTGTACTCACATTGTAAGGGCTGCTTGGCTTGTTGTAGCGATTTACCGCGCGCAAACCAAAACCTGCCGATGAATACCCTTCCACTAAACCTTTTGAACTTTCAATCGAAAGTTCAAAAACAAAGTCACGCTTTTGAAAATCTGGAATGATCTTATTGATTTTAATAAACGGAGTCAGCGTGATCGTTGAATAGTCCGGCTGCAATAGCTCTAGTCTTGGGTACGATTCCGAAGCCGGACCTGCATCTTCATCATGAACTAACACAGTGAACGTCGAAGATGAGCCTTCTACAAAGCCATCTACAGGCAAACCAGCCACTGCTGAAATCACTGGCTTATCCATCGCTCGTTCAACAACGATTTCTACCGATCTTTCGTTAGTGAATACTTTCGCACCCGCATCTGTCGCATGCTTAGCAAATACGCGAATTTTCAGTTCCATCGTTTTACTTAAACCATCGAACACTAAACCTTTTGGCGGTATCCAAGAAAATTCACCTGTTACCGAGTCAAATTTTGAGCCTGGGAAATCAGTTTCATTAGAAATCTGAGTGATTACATCATAATCCGCAGCTAGCACTGAACTCATGATCGAAAACTTGCCTTCGCGACCTTCAGAGAACGTATATTTTGGAACCGAGTTGATGCGAATTGCTTCGCTTTTTTCAGGCTCTGGAGTTTTCACTTTTTCTTGTGGTACTTGAACATTTTTAACTTCGTCGCCTTTGTTAGCCAAAGGGTCTTGGTTAAAACCACAACCGACTGCAAGAAGAACGACACCACTAAGTAAAATATTTACCTTTTTCATAACTACCCCTGTCCTGATCTGCGAAGTACAAACGGATACGAAACTTTCACGTCAACGCCACCTTCGGGTAACGGGAACTGCCAAGTTTTCAAACGCATCACCATGCAATCTTCGATCATTTTTGAATTTAAAGTCGTATTCTCGATACCGGCTGCTTTAACTAACCCATTGCTGCCGATTGTAAAATCAATCGCTACACGACCACTCAATTTAGCATCACTTTGCAAACCTTGCTCGTAACAGAAACGAATTTGTCCCATATTCTTTTGAATCACAGCTGCGATCATGTCTTTATCAAGACCACGTGCCACCGAAGCTTCTTGACCCAACGGGATTGGCATTGCGCCTGATGAGCCAGTTAAAGATAATTTTCCGTAGCCCGCTTGTCCGCCGCCTTTACCTTTTGTTCCGTAGCCCCCAGCACCTTGAACATTGCCGCCCGCACCGAGTGGCGCGCTGACCATGCCCTTAGCATACAGAGATGTTTGAACACCGCCGCTACCTTGCGTTCCGCCTAAACCAGGACCCGCTGTTGTTTGCGTCGCTGATAAGTCTAAGCCACCTTTTTGTTTACTGTTGCTTAGACTTCCCAAAGCGGACAAGGCACCCATACGTTTCAAGCTTGTGCTTTTCTGTTGGACCGTTTTAGTCACCGATTCTTGCTGCATGTTCGTAGTATTTTGCAAACGAACTGGCTCTGGTTTTTTGATATGTTTTACGATTTGAACTAAATGTTGTTTAAGTTCCTCTTCTAATTTCGGACTCTCTTTCGGAGCTAACCGAATGATACCCAATACTCCGACGAACATCAAAACAACAGCACCCATTGTAAAGTACCAGTGCTTTTTATTTTCCTTAGAGTCAGCTACGTTTCCTGCTACCGCACCGATATCGGTGACTAGTTTCAGATGTCCCAGGGCCCCTACCGAGAAACCATTCATGCGCAACTGTTCGGCGCTGATTTCACCTAGGTCTTCGAAATCAATACGACGTTGTTCCAAAGATTCAACTTCCTTGCGCACTTCAATTCGTCGAGTATCAGAACGACGAATCACTCGCGCCGGAGATTTATCCCAGGAAAATGTTCTAACTGTGTTGCCTTCGTTATCTTGTAAGACTAACTGAGTATCCATGGCATCCCTTCTTATTAGTAGCGTCCAGCCGACTGTTCAATTTTATCTTTAAAATCAGTACGAATCCCTAGCAATGAATCCAAAACTTTATCTTCCTCAACAGTAGTTACTGCTTCGTCTGAAAAATGGTATTTACCTTGGACTAATAGATCTTCAAAATTGTGTTCAGTTTTTTCCGTCTTCGCTGCCGTCGCAGTAGGAGCCGGCGCAGCTGCCGGAGCCGCGGGCGCTACAACAACAGGAACCGGAGCCGTAGGGGTAGAATTTGCAACCTTGGCGTCGTCCGCCATCGCGCTTAATCCTAAAAATCCAACTGCTAATACAAATGTTCTAGTTACTAGCTTTTTCATTTTCTTTTTCCCATTTGTTTAAATTTTCTAAACGACCTTCTAAGTACTGAACCATCGCAAAGTTACCTGTCGAACGTTCAAGGGTAAGTAGTTTTTCAACCGACGCTTTAGCCATTGGCGATTTACGAAGTTCATTACGAGCTGCTTCCACGTCTTTAAAGTTCGGAGCCACCGCTGCCGTTTGCTGAGCCAAGATCGCTTGCAAGTCCGCTTTGTCCGCATCTTTTGCAATGCTAGATAACGACTGAATTTCACGATCTAGGTATACGAATAAATCTTTATTAGATTTCAAACTATTCTTAAGATTCTCTTTCCAATTTGGCGTTGCCCAGAACTCATCCACTTTGATCATCGCCTGTTCCGACTTCGTTTTAAACGGAGCTGCTTGCTGAGATAACAAGTTCATGTATTGACCTTGCTCTTCATCGTTTAACCCCTCAGGCATTGGTAAACTTAATAATTCCTGGTAAAAGCGCGATGTTTCTGATGCATACAACTGAAGAGCCACTAGCTGCGAAGTCCAATCACCTTTTTGAATCGCTTTCTGAGCTAACGCTTCGGATTTCTCAAGTTCTTTATTACGAGCTTTGATCGAAGCCACTAATGTTTTTTGATTTTTAGTATCGATTTTGTGAGCCGATAAAACTTTTCGCTCGGCATCCACACCCGCTAGGAAATCATAACGGAACAAAATCGCACCTTGTGGTGTTTTTTGAATCCATTCGTCCTTCAAAGCCGCTTGCAGAATTTTTACATCTTTTGTTTTACCAAACGATTCCATATACGCTTGACCTAGCAAGCCCGGATTTTTCTCGAAATTCTTTCTATAGAACGCGATGTCTTTTATAGGTTGTTTGCTTTTACGAATCATCTCTAAAGCAATTAGCTCTTTCATTTCAGCATTCTTAGTCAACGCTAGGAATTGATTGTAATAATTCGGAGACGAATCACCAGAAAGCTCAGCAAACAATGCCATCTTCAACGCCTTCTGTTCTGGTTCCATACCTTTTTGGACTTTCTCAACCGTTTTCAACGCAACTGAGAAATCTAAAAGTAGTTCCGAGTAGTAGGCTTTACGTGACAAGGCAAATTCGCGATCATCACCAACTACCGTTTTCAAATTCAACAATTCTTCAGTGGCCATATTGGCTTTTTGAATATCGCCGATTTTTTCATTCAACACGACTTTGTTTTTCAAATAAATTACGCGATCTTTTTCTGTCGCTTTACTTACTTGAAAACGATTCAGCATTTCAAGTGCCGCCTTAGGATTCGTAGCTGCTAGCCCTGCCGACTGAGTTAAAATAGATTTTTGCTGAATTTCAGCGAATTCCATTCCATCAGTACCTTTGAACACGTCCGCAAATTCAGCAGCCCATGCTTCCATGCTTTTTTCATCTTTTAAGATAACCAAAGCATCCAAAGCTAAATCCGCTGACTGTTTACGAACAGTCGCCGGCGCGGCTTTATTCAACGCTAATGCTTTCAACTGATCGGCACCCGCTTGCGTCTGACCAGACTCATAAAGTTTATGGGCTTTTTGGTAGCTAACTTCGTATACTTTAGTTTTTAGTTTTGTATTTGCTAAGTAAGCCGCTTGCGCTTTTTCTAAAGCCGCAGCATCGCCTGATTCTTCTGCAACCTCGATTTGGCTTAATAATGCAGATTCCAACTTCGCCGAATCCTGACCAGCTTGATTCAAAGTCTTCGCCGCCGTTTCGTATAGGAATAATGATGTAGAGTAGTCTTTAACTTGACGTGCGGCTTGAGCACCCCACACAGCGACTTCTAAATCTTCAGGGAATTGAGTCGAATACACTTTATACGTCATCAATAAATTCGCTGATGGCTTTGTTTTTTCTGCTTGATTCCAAGTCACAACAAACTGTCGGAACAATTTACGAACATCTTCGCAGTCTTTTTTTCCACAACCTTTTAATTCATTCCAAATATCTAAAGACGATTTGAAATTTTGTTGAGCAATTTCCGTTTGGCCTTCGGCCCATTGTAATGGCGACAAGTGAGCCATAATTTCCAGACGACCTTCTGGTTGACTTTGTTTATTTAAAACAAAATTCCAAGTCATAATCGCCTCTCTGCGACGACCAACTCGTTCCGTTTCTAGAGCGAGCGTAGTTACCGTTGGTAATTTTGCTTTTTCAGGAACTAATTCATATAATTCTTTAACTTCGTTCTCGCCATACGGCTGTTTTGATAAAAATGTCGCGTAATCTTTCGCCACTTCTTCAAGGAACTGCAAATCAGCCGTACCGTCAGAAATGCCGCTTTTAGTTTGTAGAGATTTATCTGTTAAAATTTGCTTGATCTGAGCCAATGAGTCAGCGATCTGTCCTAAATTAAAATGCGACCAAGATTTACGATAGGCCGCAAGTCCGCGAGATGATGCCACCTTCGTTGCGATCACTTTAGCATAATATGGCAGAGCCTCTTTAAACATGTTTTTCTTAAACAGCATTTCCGCTAATGATAAGTTAGCTTCCGATTGCGCTTGAGGATCACGCGCTGTTTGCGAAATCGTTTCGTACGATTTTTTCGCTTCATCTGAATAACCAAGGATTTCTTGCAAGTGACCCATTTGGATCATGACTTTACTACGGCTAGTTTCCGGAGCTTTTGCCACAGACTCGTTATATAATGTCAGAGCTTTCTTACGGTCGTCTTCGCCAGCAGTACATACAGTACAACCTGATTCTAATTCTTTCATGGCAGAAACACGAGCGCGTTCTGAATATAAATCGGCCAACCGCAGGCCGACAGAAACTTTGGAAGGGTCTTCCGGAGATAAATTCAGGTGCACACCTTTTAATTTATCAATAAGCAAATCACGAGTAGCATCGTCTGCCGCCGCAAATGAAACTGTGGCCAAACATAGAGCCAATCCGATTAATAACTTCATTCCCCCTCCTTGGAACCTCTAACCTAAAAACTATTTCATAATCACTGCAAACTTCAAATCGCTAAACCCGGCATGAGCACAAGCTAATACTATAGAATTAAGTGCTTCGTATTTTGTACGACGATCAGCTTGCACTGTGATCGTCGTCGGCATCTCTTCACCCGCTGGGTGACTGGCTCTGAATGCCTTTCTTAACTCAAGTAGTTCTTGAATTAAACCTTCGGCTGTTAGCATTTTCTCTTCTAAGAATACTTTGCCTTCTTCGATTTTAATAACGGGATTACGATCTAAAGAATCCCCACGAGCAGCCCTAGGCAGCTCCATATCTTTTTTCATAAATAAGATTTCGCCGTTACTAGAAAAATTCATCAAAAGGAAAATTACCAAAATAGAAAAGGCATCGATCAAGGCTGTAAGCAGAAGATCTGCCGCTAAGCTTTTCTTCCAGCGTTTGCCTTTAGGATTTAAAAACGAAGCATTCGCAATCGGACTATCTAAAGCCGTGTTCGCTATTACATTCTGTTTAATCATAAATTCCCCTCGTCCTTAAAGTGGAACCACGCCTAAATCACCCATACCCGATTTTTTGAATTGGTCCATTAAATCGATAATATCTTCATAGGATGTTTGAGCACGCGGTTGAATAAGAGCCGTTTTTAATTCAGGCTCTGCTTTTTTCATGAGATCAAGCTGAGCCGCTAATTGCAGAAGATTAGTTTTTCCATCTGCCGCTGCCGCCAACTTTAACTTTCTCATGTTTACAGGAAGCGTTTGTGCATCCCGAGTTTCTAGAGTCATGTCGCCTTTATCGCCTAGAAACACCCAAAGCGTAGGCTTTTTAGGTGTCTCCGCCGCTGGCTGCCCGCCGACCGCTTGCTTCACATTCATGGAACCGACGTTTAACCAAACGGCAGTTAACAAAAGGAAACAGATACACGTCGACAGTAAGTCGATAAACGGGATCAAGTTTAATTCAAAATCTAAATGCTTTTTACTTTGGGACATAGATGCCTCGGTCGTTAGCGTTTAGTTATGCGTTGATTTCTTTTACAGATTCTTTAGTCGCGCCATCTTTACCAGTGCGGAAGCTTTTAAAGCCTACTGGTTCGTATGAGTAACTCAACCAGTTGAACACTTTAAGTGCTGAACGATTAAGATCCTCAACGATGTGATTCGCTCTATTTTGAAGAACCGCGTACATGACTAGGGCTGGGATAGCCGTGATCAATCCGTAAGCTGTCGCATTCATCGCTTCGGCAATACCGGCAGCTAGCAACGTTGCTTTCTCTGCAGGGACCGCATTGGCAACCGCTGCGAAGGATTTGATCATACCAGTGATAGTTCCCAGTAGACCAGTTAGCGTCGCTACGTTACCAAGCATAGACAAGAAACCGATTCGGCGCTCAACTAAGCTGTTTTCATAAAGAAGAACTTCATCCATTTTACCTTGGATTTCTTCTTTGCCGCCAAAGTTTTTAGCGGCTTTAGTTCCCGCTAAGATCGCCTTCGACACTGGCATTTGCGCTTGTGACGCTTTTGCCGTTTCCATTACGCGATCAAGTTCACCGCGACGGATAGAATCCTCGAACCCATTTACGAATTCGCTCTGATTGATTTTATTCTTGATGAACAGCGTGTACGAACGCTCTGCTAAAATAGCAAGTGACACGAGTTGCGTGACCAAGATTGGCCACATCCAGAAGCCCCCTTGTTCAAATGCTAAAGCAATTTTAGAAAACATTTCCATATATCCCCCCCCAAATTAATGACTTATTTATTGTTTTATAAAATTATGATCCCCAGAGGCCAGACCTAAGTCACCCGTTTTTTTCTTATGGGAAATATTATTTTTTCTTTAGCTTTGTGTTGGGTCGGATTCTGCTCGTAAAATTCAAAACTTCTCCTAACATGAACATCTACGTACAGTAGGTAATTACGTCGTTGCTT
>CAZCHT010000133.1:0-12542 GCA_964498705.1 uncultured Bdellovibrio sp.
TAATTTATTTTTAATTTCATCGAGGCCAACGAATTTTTCTTCGTTTTCAGTTAAACGTTTTTCGAAATGTGAAATTGCATTTTGCTTACACATATCTAAAAGTTTTCGGCCCTTTTCATCTGTTGGATAACGGACAGAAACTTTACGTTGTGTTCTGAACTCTAGAACATTTTCCAGAAGTTTATTAATATCGTTACCAAAATCACTGCCGACCAAAACCTCGTCGGGAACGATATTTTCTTCATAGTACTGATTGATGAAAGAAACAAACCACTCGCGTTCGTCTTCTAGTGTGTCGATTGGATTTACGTCCAAAAATTGCGATCGATTACCAATGATGCGTCCACTACGGAAATGCAATGTTTCGACAATACAGCCTCGCTCGTCTCCGTAATAGGTAAACACATCCAGATCTTTTTCAGAACTTTCATTGATGACGGATTGCTTTTGCAGAATCACTTTAATAGACTCAATAGAATCGCGAATCTTTGCAGCCATTTCGAATTTTTCTTCTTCGGCCAGCTGATGCATGCGTTCAGACAAATGCTTTAATACTTTTCTATTTTGACCCTTCAAAAAATGCAAAGCCCCTTCTACATCCAGAGCATATGTCGGCTGATCGACATAATTCACACACGGCGCCGTACAGCGACCTATTTGATAGGTCAGGCATGGGCGTTTGCGCGCATTGAACACGCCATCCGAACAGTCGCGAATTTTAAAGGTGCGGTTTAGGAACTTAATAGTTCCAAAAACGGCTGCCCCGCTGGTGTACGGTCCAAAATATACATGCGCATCCCGTTTCACTTTCCGGCTCAAATACAGACGTGGAAATTTATCTCCTAACGTCAATTTAATGTAAGGATAAGATTTATCATCACGTAGACGAATATTATACTTAGGCTTATTTTTTTTAATGAGTGAAGCTTCTAGAAGAAATGCTTCGACTTCCGTTTTCGTTAGAATGTATTCGACGCTATGGATGTTTTGAATCAAAGCCCGCGTCTTACCGGTGTGATCTAGATTTTGAAAATAACTACGCACCCGATTTCGCAAGTTTTTGGCTTTACCGACGTAAATAATTTTCTGAACGTCGTTTTTCATCAAATAGACGCCGCTTTGGACCGGATATTCCTTTACCAGTTCCTTGAGTTCATCAAAACGGTTGCTCTTATTTGCCATCCGTGGAATCTCCTGAACCACCAATAGAACCTTCACGAGCTCCGAGCTCCATAATTTCTAAACGACGAATTTCATCACGAATTTTTGCGGCTTCTTCAAAATCCAAAGATTTCGCCAGCTTCTTCATTTTGTCGCGAAGCTTGCCGATTTCTTTTTGCAGATTTTCTGGCGGAATCGATTTTCCAGTTAACTCTTTTTGCTTGTAGTCTTCTTTTAATTGTTTCAGATTCAATGAACCATCAAACATCTCACCGATACCTTCGCTGATTTTTTTAACGATCGACGCGGGGGTGATTCCGTTTTGAATGTTGTGTTCCATTTGAATACGACGACGGCGTTCTGTTTCTCCCATGGCTTTTTTAATTGAGTCCGTTTCTTTGTCTGCGTACAAAATGACTCGGCCGTTAACGTTACGTGCGGCGCGCCCGATCGTTTGAATCAACGACCTTTCTGACCGCAAGAATCCTTCCTTATCTGCATCAGTGATACACACAAGACTAACCTCGGGAATATCTAATCCTTCTCGCAATAGATTGATACCAATCAAAACATCAAAAACACCCAGGCGTAAATCGCGAATAATTTCACTACGCTCCATAGTATGGATTTCACTATGAAGGTATTTAACTTTTACATTCATGGATTCAAAGAACTCGGTTAGGTCTTCAGCCGATCGTTTGGTTAATGTTGTGACCAAGACACGTTCTTTCTTTTCGACACGTATACGAATTTCTTTTAAAATATCATCGACTTGGAATTTTACGGGACGAATTTCAACGATAGGATCAATCAGTCCTGTAGGTCTGATGATCTGCTCAACGATAATCCCTTCGCTTTTCTCTAATTCATAATTCGCAGGAGTCGCAGACACGTATACGACCTTGTCCATATTCTTTTCAAACTCTTGAAAGTTAAGAGGACGATTATCCAAAGCCGATGGTAGGCGGAACCCATGTTCTACTAGTGTTGTCTTACGAGCACGATCGCCGCGATACATGGCGCCCAATTGCGGAACCGTAATGTGCGACTCATCGATAATTGTAATGAAGTCTGGTGGAAAGTATTCAATCAATGTCGGGGGCGCTTCGCCGGGTCCTCGCCCCGTTAAATGGCGCGAGTAGTTTTCAATCCCTTGGCAAAACCCCATATGTTCGATCATTTCGATATCGTAATATGTTCTTTGCTCCAAGCGTTGTGCTTCTAGAAATTTCGCTTGAGTTTTTAGTTCAGGCAAACGCACAAGCAATTCATCTTGAATCGTTTTAATAGCCCGTTTTAAATTGTCTTCCGTAGTTGCATAGTGACTGCCGGGATAAATGCCTACTTGATCCAGATCTGCCACTACTTCGCCAGTCAATGGATCGAACCAAGAAATACGTTCGATATAATCACCGAAAAATTCTACGCGAATTGCTTTTGAATCCTCGTACGCTGGAAAAAGCTCGACAATATCTCCGCGAACGCGAACAGTACCGCGATGAAAATCAACATTATTACGTTCATACTGAATGCGAATCAGTTCGCGAATAAAATCATCACGACGGACTTCAGTATCGCGAACGGCGTGCACCATCATATTTTCGTAAGCTTCCGGCGAACCTAAGCCGTATATGCAAGAAACGCTGCTGACGATAATCACATCACGACGATCGAATAACGATCGCGTCGCTGAATGTCGCATACGATCGATTTGGTCGTTGATGGCAGAATCTTTTTCTATGTAGGTATCGGTAGAAGGGATATAAGCTTCCGGCTGATAATAATCATAGAAACTAACAAAATACTCTACCGCATTTTTAGGAAAAATTTCTCTAAACTCAGAATATAACTGAGCCGCCAAAGTCTTATTCGGGGCTAGAATCAGAGCGGGCACATTCAATTGCTCGATAACATGGGCCATGGTGAATGTCTTACCACTGCCGGTGACGCCTAACAGAGTTTGGTGTTTGAGTCCGCGTTTAAAATGATCTACCAATTGTTCGATGGCTTTCGGCTGATCGCCAGACGGTTTAAAATTAGAGACTAATTTAAAGTTATTAACAAACCGTTTAGACTGACCTTTTTTCGCGTCACCTTTCGCTTTAGACATGATCCAATCCTTATGCGCCCATCTGATTTAAAGAATAATACTACCTATTTTAGGCAAAAAGAGGAAGGAATTTCGAAAAAACCTATCATTTCACAGGAGATCTATACAGAGATTTTGAGAGTTGTTTAGCGTTCGCTTATGAGGCCGACTTTGGCGCGCATTAACAGAAACGACAACTAGTCGATTCCTTGGATTATGGGCCAAACGGCCTCCCGCGAGGTCTTGCTAAAAAACATCAAGTTTTTCAGTTAAACATCCGTAATCTCTGAGTTAATTATTGACATATATTTATATATTAATTATATTGCCCGTAATGCAATTGCAATTTTTACCCCAAAAAGATTTACGAGCGATCAAAGCGGCCAGCCACGGCGGAGTGAGCTTAAAGAAACGTCGCAAGATCGCGCGCCCCTTAATTCCGGGCTGCGTGACTCATGTTGTATTTAAATCGTCCAAGGCTAAGGGTAATTTATCGTTCTACACCCATAAGCAAACGGTAAATAGACTCCTAAAAGAGAAATCCAAGAAGTTCTTTATCGAGATTTTGGATTGGGTGAATATGGGAAATCATCTTCATCTTAAAGTTAGATTCAAAGATAAAAAACGCTTTGGACAGTTTTTAAAATCTTTCGCCGCGATGCTTGCTAGATCCATCACTCAAGCGAAAAAAGGTAATCCTTTCGGAAAATTCTGGGATGGATTGGTTTACACCCGAGTCTTGCTATCAAAAATTGAAGAGCTTGGATTAAAAGGATATTTCGAAGGCAATCACAGGCAACGTGAGCTTGGTTATCAACAGCGAGAGGACTACTTAAAGCGGTTCAATCAATTCATCTATCGACTCAAGCAAACAAAGGCCCGGGCTGGACCTTTAGTTATTGCCTAGCCTCTGACCCAGTACTCCCTCATTTCGAGAAGCATGCGTTTTCGAAGTCGCGGAAACTCAATAATGTAACCATTGTTTTCAATTAAATTTTTGACATCACAATAACGCCCTGCCAATTGTCTATCGAGGGGTATCGTAACAAAAAAGTGCAGCGCTCAATATATTTTATAACTGTTTTATCCTCAGGATAAATATCAAAACATTGTTGAAAGTAACCAATAGATTCTATGAAGTTAGCCTGCTGATAACTTATTAAAGCCTTTTCAAAAAGGTGTCGCATTTCAATTTTTTTTTCTATAACATCTGGGTCATCAGCATCAAATATTTCATATATTTTCACTGTTTCATCTTTACCTACTACTTTTACCTTACCAATATTTCTAATCTTATATATTGATGGGTCTGCAAGTTCGTCAAAAGTGTATCCTGAGATTATAGTATTGACGCCCATTTCGCTTGTTAATGATTCTAGGCGCGAAGCCAAATTTACGGAATCGCCAATTACGGTTGTAGCTAGCCGATCGGATGAACCAACCGTACCTAACATTAAATTACCTGTATTAAGCCCGATCCCCATTTCTATTGGAATATAACCAACCAAAAGGCGATCTTTGTTATATTTTTTCAATGCATTCTGCAATTTTATCGCCGCAGAAACACCATTACCAGCGCCACCGAGCGGAAATAATGCCATGATCCCATCACCCATGAATTTATCAATAAACCCCCCCGCATCGTGGATACAGGGCCCCATGCGCATCAAAAAAGCGTTTAAAAATTTGAAGTTATCTTCCACGCTCATTTTCTCAGAAAGAGAACTGAATCTTCGAATGTCCACAAATAGAACCGTCATTCTCATTTTGACAGCATTACCAAGTTGAACTTCACGAATATCATCTTTCCCCAAATACTTTAAAAATTGAAGAGGAACAAAACGCGAAACAGATTCGAACATGCTGATTTGTGATTGCAGCAGTGCTATCTCTTTTTCTTTTTCACGGTATTTATCTAGTTCAATAGCACTGGTTTCCTGAATTCTTTCGAGCATGCCCTGAGTCCGATCTGACTCTTGATAGGCTTCGTTAATGTCTAGAATAAAACTCTGAAATTCTTCAGGCAAATCCTCGAACTTCTTTTTTAATAATTTTTTAATCTGAAGTTCAAGTAATCGGTGCATTCAAGATTCTGTAATGGTAGTTAAGGTCATAGTTTGGTTATGCAAATAACAATGAATTGTTTCTGAGAGAGGGGCCAACTCACCATAAGAGTAAAATCCAGATAAGAAAAAATTATGACCTAAGTTTTCCTGGACTTCCTCAACTTCTGCTTCAACGAGCTTAGATAAAACAAGTCGGCGACCCACGCAACTTACAACAAGAGCCAAGCAAGACTTCTCTGTATTGATTTTTGCAATTTTTGCGGCACTTTTTGCCGCCTCGATCAAACGATCTTTGTTGGATTTCATTAACAACACTACTTTTCCTTCAGGAACATCTCCGGCATAGGTCAACGACTGCGTGGCTTCATCTATAGCCAGCAAAGTGCGCACAACCGGAAGCGTTTTACCATCTAAATATACACAAAGAGGAAATCGCAATCCACTTGAAGGTAAATCCTTAGAGTATTCTTCACCTAGATACCTTTTAAATAGAGGCAGCGCCGGTTCATTATCAATTTCGTAAAGAACATTTTTATCAGAACGAGTAATATTTCGGTTTACTCCGAAAATCTCCCAGCCATGAACACAACCTATATTTATTTTTAGATTTTCGCCATAAAACCCAACAGCAACGACCTGATTATTTTTGGCTGGGCCATTTGCCAAAACCCACGTAGTTTTAAAATCTGTTCCATCACCAGCCAAACCGCCAGTCATCTGAACATCTTTTAGCTCCAAAGAATTTACTCCTCTGGCCAGTTCGCTTCCATTTACATTAAGACCATCAGAGAGAATAAAAACATGGCGCAGGTGTTCCGAATCAAGCTCTTTCATGAGTTCCTGACCAATCTTAAAAGAGTCTTCCGAGGTCTGAACTTCTTTTTTAGCAATTTTAACTTTTGATTTTTCAAATTCCATCGCGGTAACAACCATACAATCATCACTCACTGTTGAGCTTAAAACATTTCCAGCTGTAGAACATCCGACAATATCTGCATTAGGAAATCGTTTTTTAATAACTTCAAAAGTTGCAACATCAGAAATAACTTGGGGGCGTCCAAAAACCATAACCAGTTGAGCCTTTTCTCGATTTTTCAACTCGCCTTTTTCTACAACCCAGTCGTGAGCTGAAGTCCATTTTGACATCTCGATATTCATGTCCGCTCTCTCCTAGCTATGTATTGGATTACTCTTCTGAATAATTAATTTTAGGTAGGGGTAAATTTACTGTCAATAAGACAACTCTGGCCTAATCAGAACTCAACCAATGTCCGAAGTATGTATTTCATTCAACTGACCCCACCATTAAAATTACTGCTGAGATCAGGCCTGGACTTTTCCAGCCAACCACTTGCAGGAAAGAACTTTCCAAATATCGTTCCCAGGAACTGTTGGAATAGTAGACATTTAGCAAAAATCCGTGCTTTTGACGAGTTAAGAGCTACGGCACATCACCGAATATAGTTACATGAAAAATACTTTTTTATTTACAATCGCATTGATCGTTTTTAGCCAAAACAGTTTCGCAAAAGATAATTTTTGGAACGGCGTCTTCTGGGGCGGTGTTTTAAGCAGTTCTGTTTCCAGCACAACTGCGCCAACGGCATCTGAAATAGTTAACGAACAAGAACGACGTAAAGCTTTAGCCGAGGTCGAAGCGACGATCGCGAAATTCAAAGCGGAAAAAAATGCATTCTGCGGAGGCGGTTTTTTCTCCGAAATTAAAAATGATATCAAAAGTGGAAACAGCAATTTGCTACAAGTAAAGCATAAAGGAACACTAAACGTAAGATACGTTTTTAAAAATCCAAAAGATACCAAAGATCCTCTCCAAGTAAAAATTGAAAATCCTTCGTTTGAAGCAGAAAGAGCACTTTATACAAAATACCACACAGTGAATAAGGAAAAACATACCATCTCTGTTGGGAAGAAAACATATCGATACCTTCCTGAAAGTTTCGATTATTACTCAGAAGGGGTTAAACCTAAAAATATAACTGCGGCCGACAAAATAAGAAAAACCCTCAGTTCAACGGACCCCACACTCAGAGTCATTACCATTTCGACTTCAAAAGGGTCTCTTACGTATAACGTATTAAATGGCAAAATTATTTCGATTATGAACAACACCGCCGGCAAGGACATACCAGTAGAGCCGAAAACTGAATCCGATATCGCAACTCTTAGAGAGGCAAAAACTGCATTTAACAATGTTGCCGGCGAAGTAGAACTACTTGAATCCAGCATAGACTATTGCACGACTCCAGAGAATGGAAAATTGGACGTGTTATCCTCTGAAAGAGAAAAGTCAGACGATCATATTCGCGCTCGTAGAAAGTTCTTTGCAGGATTCCAAGACGCGACTCGTTCAGCTCAATCACGTACCGAGCTGGCTGCAGATGCTAACGGTATCATCCCGCACCCTTGCCACAACAGCAACGGTGTTCCATTTAATAAATTTTACGGATTTAAAGTTATCGATGGAAATTTAGTAAAATACAAAAGCGCTGGGGCAGAAGGAAAAGTACACACCGGGGGAAATGGCAAAGCTGTTTCTTACGCCACTGTGACACAATTTCTAGAGGAAAACGGTGTTGAGTGCCCGTCAGCTGCCGACGCAGTTGAAGCCGCTGGCAAAGAAACGCTTCCAAAATAGTTGTTCCTAAAACCTAATTTTTCTTACTGCCACCCAAACACTCGGGGCTGTCGTAGCCGCCGTGCCGCTTTTCCTTATCCCATTCCGCCGCCGTGTAGGCACGGATAGATAAAGCATGTAATCCTGATTTCAATTCGTCCGCTAGAACGGCGTAGATTTTTTGATGACGTGCGATTTTAGCTAGGCCTTCAAAAGCTGGCGATACGACGACAACCTTGAAATGACTTTCGGAACCCTCGGGAACACTGTGGTTTCCCGATTCGTCTTCGATGTGCAAAAATGTAGGGCTAAGTTCTTTTGATAATTTATCGTTTAATCTTTGATTTCGCATACTGTAGACCGATCTTAGCTAATGTAACTGGTGTTGAGTTCAAAACATTCTTCTCAATGCTCTTCGCTTTAGTCAACGCCTTCGAAGCTAAAATCTGCGCCAGTGGATGCCCCACCGGAAGAGATTCAAATTTACCGTCATTAACCCAGTCGCCCGCCACGCGTTCAGCTAAATCAAATGCTTTAGGAACTTTCGCTTTCAAAATAAAGCTGCCTGGGAAATTTAATTCAAATTTTTCGCCCTCAGAGAAGGATTGGAACGAATCAGGACCAGACCCATTGTCTTCGTCGCGTGCTTGAGACGATGTTTGAAATTCCTCTGCACCACCAACTGGCTGGCCTTTCGTTTCCACAGCATCGGCGTCCAACTGACTTGGGCGACGCTTCTCAGTTTTAGGTTTCACTACAACCTCTTCGACATCACTTTCTTCCGCTTCGTCCGCGTGCAGACGTTCGTTAGACTCTTTTTTGGGAGCCGCATGATGAGCGTGCGAATGTTTCTTTTTCTTTTTATTATCGTGGTCTTTTATAGATGGCATAGATTGTCCTTCTCCAGTTTTAAAAGCTCTACCGTGACTAAATGATAATCTTCTTTCGCCGACGATTTAGACGAATAGATCGATTTCGATGTGGCCAAAGTATTCTTAGCGTCCGAAGAGACGCGAATATAGCTCTTGAGTAAAATATCCGGGTATTTTTGAATAAATGCATCTAAATACTCACTGCTCATTTTCTCACGCGCATCATATTTCGTAAAAAGCACTTTAATGTCAGCTGTGATCTTGAAGTCCTTTTTGATGTCCTGCAGCTCTTGATAGTTTTTCTCAAATCCTAGGATCGAAAACTTATCAGGATTTACCGGAAGGATTACCATATCGCTGGCCACAGTCACCGCTGTATTCGTCGCAGACAGCGCCGGCGCAGTATCAATGATAATTAGATCGTAGTTAAGGCTAATTTGATCAAGCTGACTTTTTACAGACTCGGACCAATTTCTGTTAGAATTGATCATCGCGCGCTCAAGCACGGAGTTGTTCAAACTGGAAGGAATCAAGTCGATATTTGAATTAATTGGCTTAATCGCAGATTCAATCGATACTTTTTTTTCAAAAATATCTAACCACACCGGAGCCGTCTCGTCTGTGTGACCCAACGCAAATGTTAAGTTCGCCTGCTGATCTAGATCGATAAATAAAACTTTGGCACCAAGCATAGAGGCGCGTAAGCCAATGTTTAACGCCGACGTGGTCTTGGCAACCCCGCCTTTTAACATTTGAAAGGAAATTACTTTTTTTGGGTATTTAAACTCACGTTTACCTAAGTATTCGCGAACAAGTTCGGCTGGTAAATAACTTAAGTTTTGATTCAGCCCAAAGTGAATTGAAAAATCGGCTTTCAAATCAGCTAACGACATTCCCACGACCTCGGCCAAATCAATCGCCGACAAACACACCGCTGATTTCGATGTTAAACTCTGACTCTCTTCAATCAATCGAATCATAGAATCCCTCCGTAGTTATCTATAACATAGGAAGGTTAATCCTAAAGGTCAAATTTTAATAAAGACAGCAGCGCCATCTTTTTCAATTGTGAATTTCGTTTGAATTAAACGCTTGATGTAACTGCGAATCACATCGATATCATACTCTACAAAGTGTTCGTCCAAATACAAATCCTTCAGCGGAATCACTACATGGCCACTCTTTAAATGAGTCTCGGTCGAAAATTCACCCGTGAAATAAACTAATAACTCTACCAAATCCTTATCTAGTTTTGCGACTTCCACTGATCGAATTTGCAATTCCCCCGAAAATGTTTCCGCTGCATGAGGATGTACTTTCTCGATCGCCAGTTGATATCTCTTGAATGGCTTCAATTCCGTCTGTGGAGGCAATCCAAAAACACCCATAAAAAAAGTATCTAAAAACTTCCACTGATACGCATACCCCATCGAACAATGAAAACCATCTTCGAATTTATAAAAGAACGTATTTTCATGAGCTTTAGCTGCCAGCTTTTCATAATTATCTTCTGGAAAAACAATAGGATCTGTTTTCGTCGCGATCGCATAAAAATTATCAGGCAACCGAGTTTCCTGTTTAAAAAACTGATAGTCTTTTTCAAAATCACCAGAGTAAAACTCTGACGGTAAATACTTTTGCCACTCTGGCTGAAATTTATAATTCTTTTCAATCCATGACCATGCGCTATTCACCCAACGCGGACTCAAAGAAAATACCGACGACCAAAACGGAGCCAACTCGAAATTCTTTTTACCTTCTAGGTCTTGAAAACGACGACTGCTCCAAAGGTCCACTATAAAAGGCTTTGCGCCATTTTTCATCTGCGCCTGAAACGAGGCTTTCAAATCCACAACCGGGCAAAACACCACCGTCTTATCAAAATATTTATGATTCTCTTTTTGATTGATCAAACTGGAAAGCAGAACACCATTTGCCCCTAGGCTGATTCCCATCAAATGAACTTTACCAATCAATCCAGACAATTTAGGGTGTTTACGAAGCTGTTCGATCAAATATAGGTTTTCAAATGCTTCCTTAGGTCCGCCGATCATTACATTTTCATTATTCACAAAATGATCACCACTTGTCGAATTCTCTAATACCAATATGTGATAGTCATTCAGCTCCGTCAGCATAAACAGCATATAACGTTCGGCAATCAGCTCATCAACATTGGCGTATACCCCCGGGCGAATAATAATGAGATCACGTTTTTCCTCTGAACGCAGGCCCCATAAAGCCCGCGTTTTTAAACCATTCGGGAAATTCAAAAATGAATACTTAAAAAATGGATGATTATGAAATGAACCTCGTTGAGAAATAATCTTCAGCACGTTCATCATATTATTTTTTGAGTACACGGGTTTACAGCGCTGAATAAAATCATCCAGCACTAGCGACTTTGATTGCAACGGCCCTGTCGCCGCCAGCGCAAGGTTCAACTCTGAAAACGAACAATCGCTGTTCATATCCCAAACTGTTCCCGGGTACCAACCAAGCAGTCCTTCTAGCATTTTGCGCAAGAAGATAGGATAACGCGATTTAACGTTTGGATTGTTTTTATAGGTCATTTCCATCTGGACAAATTCGTTATCAAACGATTGCCAAAATTCAGGGTTGTGAGCCCACGCCAAAGTTCCCGATAGCAAAGATACTAAAACTAAAAGACGTATCATCATATTATAATTTTTTTGCATCCAGCGATTTTAAAAAATCAGAGACTAATTGAGTACGTTTCTCACCCGACACAGGACGAACGCCGCGAGGATAAATTTTGTATAATTCTGGGTTTGCATCTAATAAAAAGCGCGACATGGCTACTTTTCTAAATGCGCCATTTCTTTTGCGCTCAAGACACTTCGTCATCAGCAAAATTTCTTGGGCCCGAGTGATACCTACGTAGAACAAACGCCGTTCTTCATCGACATCTTGCCCCAGATTTTTATGCGGAAGCAGATCTTCTTCGATTCCGCACAACATCACCACGGGAAATTCAAGTCCTTTAGAGGCATGCAATGTCATCAATTGAACTTTATTTTCTTCCTCATCACCCGCCAGCATTTCATCGCGCAACATCAGGCGATCTAGGAATTCTTTCAGCATAAATAAATTCATACCGTTTTTCTCTAGGAACGAAAATAAAATACGCGCAAAGATTTCAACTAATCCCCATTTTCGTTCACCAACTGACGCATCCTCTGACAAACTGTACACATATTCTCGGTAACCCATTTCACGAAACACTTCTAAAAATGAAGTTTCATTAGATCCCGGGGCCACCATTTTCTTCGGCAATTCAGAAAGGAAATACAGCAAGCCATCGATACCTTCACCCGCCTTAGGGATGATACCTTGCTCGCGCCAGCGACGGCACGATTCGGCGAAAGTAATTTCGTTAGCTTTAGCGAAGTCATTTAGCTTTTCAATCGTGGTCTCGCCGATACCGCGCGGAGGAACATTGATAATACGCTTCAGCGTAACATCTTTGCTTTGAATGGCCTGACGAATGAATGCAACTAGGTCTTTGACCTCTTTACGTTCAAACAGGGACGATCCCCCAGTGATAGTGTATTCAATACGATTTTTCTTGAGCGCACTCTCTAGCCACGCACCTTGAGAGTTTGAGCGGTATAGAATCGCAATATCTTTGGCCTTGTAGCCCTCTTTTATAAAACTTAGGATTTCAGACGCAATAAATTCACTCTCGGCCTCTTCAT
>CAZCHT010000134.1:0-12461 GCA_964498705.1 uncultured Bdellovibrio sp.
TAGACGGCGTAAACCAAACGTGCCAAAGCATTTTTGGCGGTAATTGCGGCGATCCAGTTGTAGCGCAGTCAAATGTGTCTTGCTCATGGGCGCAACCACCCATCTGTCAACCCGGTCAAATTTGTAAACCAACTCCTGCTCCAAAATTTATTTCTAGCACTGGGGATGGGTACTTAGCTTTATATGAAGGAGATGGCGTAGCCAACGTGGCCGCTAATTCTATTGGATTAAACTCTCCGCAGGGAATTATACTTGATGCGTCTCAGAATGTTTACATCGCTGACTTTGGAAATAACAGAGTTCGCAAAATTGACGCTCAAACGGGAAGTATTTCGACAATCGCAGGTAATGGAGGAAATTTAAACTTTCCTGAAAATCCTGGATCACCATTAGATGTTTCAATTTATCATCCAAAACAACTGCTATTGAGCTCGTCCAATGATCTATTTATATCATCTGAAAAAGGTTTTATTTTAAAATTATCTTCTTCAGGTGTGATTCAAAAAGTCGCGGGATTGCCTGTTGATCTTGGCGGTGTTTATGCGAATCAATCTAACTCGCTAGTCATGGCGATGAATAATCCTAGCGGAATGGCTCTAGATGAATCTAAAAATTATCTTTATGTCGCAGATACTGGATACCACCGAGTAATAAGAGTCGATTTAAATAATCAGCAAGCGGATGTCATTGGTGGCACAGGTTCATGTAACTTGCAGGTAAGTGGTGATGGGTTCGCGGCAATGAATGCCTCGATTTGCAGTCCAACCCAACTTTATTTAGATAGCGATAAAAATCTAGTGGTCCAAGAGTCTGGTCGCGGAGCAATCAGGAAAATTCAATTTTCTGAAGGCAATGCAAATCAAGAGCTAGGATTTATTGCAAACAACAAAGACTCCTCGACTCTTGTTAAAAAAATTGATGGAACTTGGATGAGAAACAATCGAGATGGCTCGAAAATATATTTTAATATAAACGGTCTTCAGACGTCACAAGTAGATATGATCGGTCGTGCCAATAACTACCTCTACGACTCTAATAGTCGTTTAGAAAAAATCGAATTCTTTACCGGACAATATTTAAACTATAGTTACTCTGGAAGTCTTTTATCCTCGATTTCGGACTCTTCAAATAGAACGACGTCTTTTTTCTATTTAGATGGAAAATTGAACCGAGTACATTTCCCTGATGGATCAGAGAAAAGCTATAGCTACAACGACAAAGGTATGATGCTTTCAGAGCAAAATCAGTTGGGTCAGAACTTAAAAATCGAATATCTGGAAAACAACCGTATTTCAAAAATAAAATTACCTGACAATTCAGAAGTTCAATATGGTGATGCTGTCTCTAAATCCACGGTAACTGGCAATGATAATTCTCTCTTGAATGGCATCGGTGTTGACCCGAGCCAAAATAATTCGAGTATTGTCGATGCAAAAGGTGGAAAAACGGTTTTAGTTTCAGACATCAATGGATTCACTTCTTTAGTTTCAAATGCAATGGGAGCGCAAACTACTATTAATCGCGACTTTGAAGGTAATCCCCTGGCCATTTTCAAACCGTCAGGATATGCGATGCATTTCACTTACGATTCGCAAACAAGAGACGTTCTGTCGACAAGCGAATTCTATCATCTGGACGCATTTCCGATAATAACAAAGTATAAATATAACAGCAGGGGACAGGTCTTAACAGAAACGCAATCAGTTCAATCTACACCTGATCAGGTAGTTTCTAAGGAATACAGCCCCGAAGGGCTGCTTCAAAAAGTGACGTCCCCAAACGGAAGCCGAGTTGAAATGACTTACGACTCCGGCGGCTTTTTGAAATCAAAAACGGTTTTTCCATCTAGTTCCGGGACTGGTTTGACTACCACTTATATTCGCAATCAAAAAGGATGGGTCACTCGACTTGTTGGTCCGGACTCAAAAGAGGTTAATTTTACCCATGACCTCTCGGGGAATGTCTTAGAAAAAATTGAAAATATTTCTACTGGCGCCACAGCTATTACGAAATACAATTATGACTTTAGTAATAGACTAATTCAGATCACCACGCCGAAAAACGAGGTAACAAAGTACAATTACGACGAGCTTGGTAACTTGGTTTCTATTTTAGATGCAAAAAACAGATTGACTAGTTTTGAATATAACTCGCGAAACTGGCTCCTAAAGAAGACCGATGCATTTGGTGCCATCACAGAAATGAACTATGACGGCAATGGAAACATGGTTTATATTAAAGATCCAATTGGGCATATCCGATCAATGGAATACAATTTAGTTAATGATATAGCGAAGGTCTCTCTTCCAGACGATACAATTAGCTATGCGTATGACATTCCAGGCGATAAACCGGTGTCGATAAGCAATAAAAACTCGACCATTTCCTATTTTAGGAACTTGAAAGGCCAAAATTTATACGAATCCATTGTTGGCGCGGGGGAGCTAAGTAACTATCCAGAGTTTTATATTTCTTCTGATTATAGTCATCGTGATCTTTTATCAGAGCAGCAAACCCCGGTTGGAAATATTTCCTATAGCTACGATGAACTTAATCGTCTAACCAGCATGAACGCGTTTTCAAAAGTTTATAGTTTCAACTATGATGGAGCTTCAAGACTGGGTGAAGTCATAAGAGGAAATATTAAATCTAGTTACGTCTATCAAGATCAGCAGCTTAAAAAAATCACTCACGCTAACTCTAGCGTGTCGCTGGCTGAGTATGAATACAGCTACGACTTACGTAACTACCCAACACAAAAAAGATCTCTAGCTAGCGTCGTCGACTATGGTTACGATCAAAATGGCCAGATAGTTCAGGCTAGCGGCGGTGCAGTCAGCGAAGCATACGGTTATGACAATATTGGAAATCGACTGACCGATCAAAGTCGCACCTACGAATACGATATCACGGGCCAGCGACTTAACCAGGACTCACTATATACTTATCAATATGACAACAACGGCAATCTAATAAATAAAATCTCAAGGGACGGTCTAAAAGAGTCCCACCACTACGAGTATTCAAGTCTTAATCAACTAATAAAGGTGCAAGTGATGAGTGGCTCAATCGGAGCACTTGCCACACTACGTGAGATTAGCTACGCTTATGATGTGTTAGGACGTCGAATGCAGAAAAGCGTAAAGGACTTCGTGAACTCTAAAGCTTACACCAGAAAATTTGCATACAATGGAAGTAATATTATTGCTGAGTACGATGGCAATAATGCGTTACTTGCAAAGTATACGCACTCTCCATTGTCTGCTGATGACGTCCTTGCGGTCGACATTTCCAGCCAAGGGGTAAACGCCGGAATTAGCAATCAAAGCGGAGTTTTATATTACTTAAAAGATCATCAGAACTCGGTCACTGAAATCGCTAATGAAGCGGGAAACGTAGTTCAAAAATTTGAATATTCTAGTTTTGGAGAGATTCAAAAGGTTAAAGATGGCAGTGACAATGTCGTCTCATTCAATCAAGCTCCGGTAAAAACAAGTTTTACCTACACGGCTAGGGAGTTTGAACCTGAGACTGGGCTTTATTTTTATCGTGCGCGATATTATGACTCTAGCAATGGTAGATTCTTGCAGCAAGATCCCAATCCCGGAAAATTGGTAAACCCGATTACTACTACAAATAAGTATACATATTCCGGCAACAGCCCCGTCTTATATCGTGATCCAAATGGAAAAGTATTTGGTATCGACGATATTATAATAATCGCTATTGTTGCGGCTATTGGAGCCTACGACGTAGCTAGCCGCGGTGACTGGAATATTGCAAACATTGTTGGTGGTGCACTTCGAGGGGCTTTGATAGCCGCTAGTCTTTTGTATATAATGCCTGTAATTATCGGTAATACTGGCACTGAATTATTGTTTGCGTCTTCAGTACTTAAAGCGTCTTCCCAAACTGGAAACTTTGCCGGTAATCTGATGAGTTTTGGAGATAAGGATTGGGATATTTTTCAACCAATTGCCCTCTTAACGGCAGACGATTTTTTAAAAATGAATAATGGTCGATGGTATGAACAATTTGTTAGCCCTTTCCTCGTGGGACTAGGTTATATTAAATCAATTTTTGATATAAGAGAGGCAGGTTGTGACTCTGAAAAAGGCGGATGGAGTAAAGACGTATGTTCAAAAAGATTTTAATAGTTGGAACTTTATCCATTTCCTTAACGAATTGTATGAGTGTTTTAAAGGGCGAATACGTTCGGCCCGAAGAATCAAGTCAGCGCCTTTGCGCTGACTTTGAAATTGAAAAATTGGAGCAAAGTTTATTTTCCGATTCAAAAATAAAAAAGAATCGTTTTAGCTTTCAAAATTATAGAGAATATGGATACTTTAAACGAAATGGACTAGAAAATTGTGGTACATCAGATCGGAAATATTTAGTCTCTTTCTTTGCCAAAGAAGCTGAATCTCGATCTTTCTTAGATTACCTTTGGCTGACCTCTTCCATAATTACTGCTTCGTTAATTCCATACAAAGAAGATAAAGTTACAAGTGTAAGAGTAACCAATAGGAATACAGGTATAGAAATTGGTAACGCTCAAATTTCGTACAGCGACTGGATTAGCGCACCCTATATTATTTGGAAATTATTGAACTTATACAATATCGATTCCGTAGAGCTTGATGCTACAAAGAAGGCATCTGAGATAATTACAAGTGATTTGATTAAGAAATAAGAAATTTAGTATTGGGTTAATGGCAACCGGACCGTCTGCCGCTACTACTAAAGAAGTCTATAAGGCGGATTAGTGAAATTTTGGATTGTTGTCGGATTCTTAATAATTGCAGTAATTCAATTCGGTTCCACAAAAGAATCTTTATTTTCCAATGCCGAAAAAAGGAATAAGAATTCGGTGTTTTTCGACGTCGAAAGGGTTATTGACGGTGACACTTTGAAACTAGAGAAGATCGGCGTAGTAAGGTTGATCGGCGTCGATACACCTGAAACTGTCCACCCTAACAAACCCGTTGAATATTTCGGTAAAGAAGCCTCAAAATTCCTGAAAGATTTATTAACAGGAAAGAAAGTTAGAATTGAATACGATCAATCTAAAAAAGACCACTACAACCGAACACTTGGTTATATTTATTTAGAAGATGGGACTTTTGTAAACGAGACTATAATCGAAAAAGGTTTTGGCCATGCCTATACTTCCTTTCCGTTTAAATATATGGAAAGATATAGAGCCCTTGAAAAAGACGCCAGAGAAAATAATCGTGGTCTATGGGCTGAGCCCGTAAAAGAAGTAGAACCCAAAGAATCAGAAGACAAAATTGGCAAATATTCATGCCAAATAAGAAAAAATTGTAAACAAATAAAAACTTGTAACGAGGCTATGTTTCTATTAAACGAATGTGGATTCTCAAGACTTGATGGTGATAAAGACGGAATTCCTTGCGAAGACAAATGCGGAAGATAATAGGACTTTAGATGAAACCAGAATCATTGGCACTTATAGGACAACTTCAAAATAGTTTTTCAGACAGCCAAACTCCAATAGATTTTCTCTCAGTAAGACAGGCGATTGATTCCACGGTACGCGACGTCGCTTCTCATGAAATGTCGCTAGGCACTCCCTACACTATAACTTTCAAAAACAGTGAATTTCTGAACTTCCATATAGAGGGTCTTCAAAGCCATGTGACTATAGTATTTAAAGGCATTAGTGGGAAATCACTTTTGATCGAAGGTCCTTTAGGTAACATAGAATTTCACGACTGCAATTTTACTGACGAAATAACTGTAGCAAGAAGTGAAGGAACATTAAAATTTATTAAAGGCAGTGCGGAAAAAGTATTCTACTCATCACGCAACAAAACTAGTTTTGAATTTACCACATTTAAACATTTGATAATTCGATACACAGTTGGCCTTGTTCGCAGATTACAAGTCAAAAACTGTAATTTTAATTTACTTTTTATGGCCTCTGACAACAATGCCGAGAGGACTTTTGATGATGCTAACTTTGAGAAATGCACCATAAAAAATATCGAGGTACAAGCTGACTTCAATTTCGGAAATAATGTTTATTTTTCGGATTGTGAATTTGAAAACAAAATTAGCTCCTATGAATCAATTTACAGAAGATTTAAGAAAGACTTTTCTAATCATCGTCACGAGAATATGTACAACCTTTTCGGATCACTGGAGCTGATGTGTCACCATGACGAACTGTCGAAAAAGAAATGGTCTTTCGATTATAGCCTAAGCTCAGTCTACAGGCTCCTAAACAATTTTGGACAAGACCCCTATAGACCAGTCAAACATTTGTTGTATTGTACTTTTGGCGCATTCTTAACCGCGCTGATAGTGTCATGTAGTTTTTCTACCGCACTCCATGACGCTTTTATATTTTTACTAGGGCCGTTTCGCCTTTTAGCCAAGGACACGAACTTTAAAGTAAACAATATTGTATATGTTGCACTATTCAGTGTCTTAGGCTCATTACTTTGGTTTTTCTTAATTCTTGGAATCAGAAAAAAATTTAAGTTAGAAAAATAAAAACTAACTACACTTTGCGTGAACCATCCAGACATCGACCATCATGTGTATTTCATATTCGGCAAGGGGTTCACCAGCTAAAAGCTTTTTTGCTATACCTTGAGTAAATGGGTCGCTATTTACTCCGGCACTTGGGTCATCACAAGTTACTAATGAAAGCGCGAGTTCTAGCGTCTTTCCTTTCAACGGTTCATTTCTTAGTAGTCGACGGGTTACATGACTCCAACGAGCGCCCTTTGCTTTTCGTTCCTTAGCAACTTCAGCAAAGGTTTTAAATTCAGCCTGCATATCATCCAAGTTCTTTGGGAAAAAATAGCCTTTGTCATTGTAACTTCGGCCATCGTGAACGACTTCTATGGGCTGCGGAAATACTATACTTAACGGCAAATTGTCAGGATTTGGGAAGGTCTGCAAAAATACCGTGTTTGTTGAGTAGTCTTTGTCGGTTATTTGATAAAGGCCTTCGGGCAACTCATTAAATTTCATTTTTGGGTTCTCCATAAAGCCAAGAAATATAGATCTACCCTAATTTTTCAATTAAAATTTCTGTTAAGACGTCTTTTTCCAGTTTGTTGTATATAATGCCCACTGACACAAAATTGTGCGTGGCGGCTAGGAAAACGAATAATTCCAACGTCCACAACTCTCTAAATCATATGATGTGGCTAGAATACTTAGAAATGCGTAAGTGTAGTGAAGTGCAAAAGACATTACTAAGAAGAGATCGAATCTGAATCCTAATTCAAAATAATTTACATAGAATCCAATTTGTTTTCTTTTTGAAGAATTCTATTAACGGTCTTTTTTGCAATTAGGCCCGAAACCCTTTTACCTAGAGCTACAAAATACTTTTCGTCTGTTTTTCCTCGGCGTCTTTGTTCCAAATGCTCCTAAACTCGTACAATACAGTGTACGAATTAGAGACACTCGATGCGTCCAGCACACTGGACATGACTGGTTGCTCTGCTCCTGATTTGATCTAAACAAAATTTGAGCACTGGCGCTTCGTCGGGCTAAATATTTTTCCGTATAATTCCGATATTTAGATGGATCACGTCCAGTGTAGCGAACGACCTATTTGCATCGAGAGGGGATAATTTTTTATGCTCAAAATGAAAATGGCTTTGATGTTAACGATGGCCTTCATTCCGTTAAATCTAGGGTTCGCAAAAGCAAAATCCGCAAAATCTAAAGACGTCCCTGCAGGTGAGCGTGGAATTACCGAGAAAGAATCGGCGGAACTCAATAAGTATAAAAAAAGGGACGCCCTCATCACGGCTTTGACGCAGATTCCAGGGGCACCAAACCGCTTTGATAAAGAGACACTTTACGTGATGAAGAACTTTAATATCCTTCAGAAAATTAAAGGCGGTTATCTAATTACCGCTGAGTCGGTTGTTTGGTCGTCCGGAAACTCCATGGACTTTGGAGTCGCCTTCCTAAAAACTTCGAAGAACTTGCCTGAAGATGTCTTAATCACGGGTGCTGTCGTTTACGACGGCGAATTCAAATATACAGCGGTAAACGGATTCGAAAAGAAGATACCTCGCGTGAAAATTCCAGCCAATCTGCCTATTTCTGGTATTCGCAAAAGCGGAGACCCATTCACGCCTGAATATTTTTAAGGAGAGCCAAAATGAAAGCATCAAGACGTACAAAATTGATCACAGTTTTAACCGCACTATTAGCTTTATCCGCTTCGGCCTTCGCCGACGATGACTGCGACAATTACGAAAAGATACGAAGCAGCTCTTACCATACAAAGAACGAAGATCTACTGGCCAAAGCCGTAGAGAAGGACTGCCCAGCTTTGATGGACACAGTTCTAAAAAAGGAAAAAGAGGACGACATGTTTCGGGCTACTAAAGGATTTATGCTCAATGTTTTAGAACATATGTCGCTCACGCTCCAAAGTATGAAAGGAGCCGATGAGGACGATCAGATTTCTAAATCCACTCAGATAAAATTAAAAACGATAGCTAGGTTCGGCGACTTTTTAAAAGAGAATTGTCCTGACGAAAGTAAAATTTCCGATGCTTGTAAAGCCAGGAAGACTTTTAAGGAATACGGAAAAAAGCTAGAGGATAAAGTAAAAACCGCATTGGCGGAAGAAGAGTCGGAAAACAAAGCTCAAGAGTATAACATCTCGCCTGAAGGGCTAATTCAAAAAGCATGTGCTTGCGACAAGTTCATTGAGATGAATCAAAAGGTCATCGATAGACAAAAAGAAATCGGCAAAGTTTCGGGAACGATGAATATGGTGACTCTTAACAATGCCGGATCTCAAATTGTCGATCTAAAGAAAATCAAGGTCGATGTCGCTTCAAGGTATAAATCGACGACAAAAAAAGAGCTTAAAAAATATAAATGTAAAGACACAGAAGAACTTACCAACCCGTTGTTAGATGGAACTGGGATCAGCGGTCTCTAACTCAAAACATTATGACTGTCAGCATGGCTTAGGAGACTCAACTAATTGGGACTGGATAAAGAGCAAAAATTGGCTTCTGAATATGTTGCCGGTCCCGCCTGTATTATCGCCGGTGCTGGAACCGGCAAGACAACGACGCTCGTTGGGCGAGTTCGTTTTCTTATCGAAGAACGAGAAATTGAGCCTAATAAAATTCTAGTGACAACTTTTACTCGGAAAGCAACCGCGGAACTTTTCCTTCGAATCGGCACAGCGTTGTCGGATAAGGCCACGGGACTTAACATTTCTACGATAGACTCGCTTGCATGGGATATTTATCAGTCGGCCGCGAGGCTTTCACTTGTTCCCGAGCGAAGACTTCTAGGCGAGGCGGAACAGAAAATCGCCCTGCTAGAGGCGAGAAAAATGACCTTTAGAGGTGTAAGTGGTGGGGCTTGGTGGAGCGATCCCAATAGTCAGCTTACAAATTTTCTGGTTCGAGTTCTCGGCCTTTATGACGAAAAGAAAGGTCTTGATACTAGTTCATTGATTTTCAAAGAGGCATTCAATCGACTGACCGAAGAAGGGTTCTATTTCATCGACGGCGAACGTGACTACTATACCAAGAAAGACTTGGTTAATGGATTTAACAAGATTTTGGAACAGTATTATCAGACTCTCCAAAATCTTTCAGCCATCGACTACGATACTTTAAAAAAGAAAGTCCCCGAGGTTCTAAAGAAAAATATAGCTTTTACGAAAACCATCGCCGATTCATTCGAGCAAATTTTGATAGATGAGTTTCAAGATACGAGCGAAGATCAGATCGATCTTCTTCTCCAGATTTCAAAGAAAAATAAAAACGTGTGGGCCGTCGGCGATCCTTGCCAGCAGATATATGAATGGCGAGGCGCCCTATCTGATAATTTCATACGATTTCAAAAGCGAACGAAAGCGAAAACCTTTCATTTAACTAGCAACCGCCGTTCATCGCAGAAAATACTCGATACGTCGTATGCGTTTTTGAACTCGACGTGCCCTAACCTGAAAAGAAAAGGTCTTTTAAAAAAATTGATTTCGACAAAGAACAATTTGGCCTCGCATCCGATTTACAGTTCGGACGCCGAAAAATCCTTTCTGCTAATGAGGTCTCTACTGGATCAGGGAGTCAGCCCTTCCGAAATCGCTATTCTTTCTAGGCAACTTGATAAGAGAACAGTGAACTCGTTAAAAGAGCTTTCAAAAAAGTATAAGGTACCTCTCCAGTTCCATTCATACCGAGCGGACAAGGCGATGGAGCAAACCCTTGGTTACGCTCCTCATTGGAAATCTGGCAATGTTTTGAGAAATTTGTATTCGCACAAAACGGTCAATTCCAAAATTCGTCAGGCTTTGAATCAAAAAAACTTTGAAGACATCAAGATCATTCGCCCGCTCGCAGTCGCAGCCGATGCGTTGGATTCTACGGTTCACTTTAATAAAATGTCCTTTCAAGAAGCTTGGTCGGTTGTCGAACGAATACAAGACCGAGAAGTTCATGTCTCTTCTTCTGTTGCTCATAATTCGGCGTCGATTCAAGTAATGACGATCCATGCTTCGAAAGGTCTAGAGTTTCCGGTTGTCTTTATGATGAAGATTGGTGCGGGAGAGGCCAAGTCCTTTCCTCGTCTTCACGAACCAGAAGATTGTCGTGTTTCGTATGTGGCCATGACCCGGGCCGAGCAATTGCTCATTTTGGTTCACGGTAAGCAACGCCCAGCATATAAGATGAGCCACTTTGGAAGCGGAGTTGTATCTCTCAGGAAGAATGAAATTCAGAATATCAAGATACAAAGAGACGCCAATAAAATATCTGGAAAATCTCAAATCATATCAGGAACAAACCTAGATCTCTTCCAACTTTGTCCGTTGTTGTTCGGAGCATTTCACGAGGGGCGATACCTCCCGCAGTGGACGAAAAGTCGAAGCATGGGTTCAAGACTTCACAAAGCTATCGAACATTTCTTGCGACGAGGAATGCCGTCATCAACCAAGGAACAAAGAAAGTGTTTTGAAGATGGCTTGCGTGAAGGAGACTCGCCAACTCGTTTAATACCAAAGAGAGAAATTGGATTTCTTGAAAAGAAATTTCAGGTACTAGCTAAGTCGCTTAGGGCCGAATATGTCCAAGTTATATCCGTCGAGCAAAGATACAGATTTAGTACGACAAGCGGAGCTATTGTTGAAGGCGTCGTTGATGCCGTTTTGAAAGCAAAAAATGGAGACATTCATTTGCAGGAATGGAAAACATCGTCAACGCTGAACGATACTTCTTTCAGCTTTCAGGTTTTCTCAAATCTGATAGGTCAGTCGAACAAACAAAATGCTCCGAGCCTAGTCAAAATTACTTCCATCCTTGATCCCAAAATATCTAGATCATTTAGCGTAAGTGCTGAGACAATACAGATAGGAAGAGCTAAAATTGACGATGCAGTAGAAAAAATAAATCAGAGAAGTTTCTCGCCACAAAAAGGTAAGCACTGTGAGAACTGTGATCTGAAAACAAATTGTAGTTACTTCGGAAAAAAGGCAAAGACAGCATAGCCGATGCTACCTTTGTCTTCGGACTACTAGAAGTGACTACATTCCTCGTCCAATTTTCATCAACATTTAATTTAAAACCTGAGGATAGCCTTTGATAATCCAGATTACCGAAACAATTTCACTAAAGGCATCGCTAAACCAATTGAATAATTGACTGATTTTAACTACGAAAATGTGAAAAAGTCAGGACCTAAGTTCAGATTCCATTGCTTGAATATTATAAATCAATTAACTTTAGTGTTAATATTTAATTATGAATGCGGTAAAAAAACAAATTGCGGAAATTATTAGGAAAAGACGGATCGAATTGAACATGACCCAAGCTCAGGTGTCAGAACTTTTAGGGTATAATAGCTGCCAGTTTTTTAGTATGGTTGAAAGAGGGCTAGCTAAATGCCCAATTCAGACTCTAGGGTCGCTATCCGTTATTTTGAATATTCCGAAAGAACGCTTTATTTCAATTTTAGTAACTGATTATAAAGATCACCTTTGGGACAGTATAAATGCCGGATCGAAGATGGTCAAAGTCCCTAGTAAAGCCGGGTAGACGGTGGCTGCCTTGAGTTAATAGAAGATATCTCCTGAAGGCATCTCTGATGTGACCAAGAAAACGGAGAAAACGTTTTCCGATTTCATGCGTGAGTTTTTTGAATCTTTTTAATATAAAACTATCCAAGACGCTGATAAAATATAGCCGTTTATTCTATGGAAATTAGCCGGTTCGTAATGTGCGTCGTGGTAAATCAAATCAACGTCGTTGCTGACGCCAATACTTAAATCCAAAGCCGTATTTTTATTGCCCAAGAGTTCGCCTATCTTATAAGACCTGACTCCGACTATAAAAAGATCGTTTATCAGATTATACTCTAGCTTGTTATGAATCTTAAATGCGTCTTCGTCTCTGAAAGCAAATTGAAAGTATCGAGAACTTTTTATTCGCTCAGCACTA
>CAZCHT010000135.1:0-12325 GCA_964498705.1 uncultured Bdellovibrio sp.
CCTACTTTTCCGGACGCGTAGCGTCCGGAAAAGTAGGCTGGCACCTATAGACTTCGGCTGCGAATTCGATCGCTTTTTCGCCGTCTAGGGATTGCGATTGGCTTAGTTTTGAAGTCAGTAGGAAGCGGTGGATGTCGGAATCGTTTAGCCATACGTGGACGTTGGGCTTGGTTTTGGCGATAGCTGGTAGTCCTTCGGGGCCTAGTAGTAGCGCTTCGTGGTCTTTTTTCGAGATCTCACCAAAGAACCACGACATGATGCGATCGCGTAGGCTGTATAGAAAGCCGATGTTCCATTCGCGATAGTAATCTAGTACCGGGCCTATTTTGCGAGCGACAAAGCCGTCGTTGAAATCAACATCTAGCTGAATGCCGTTGAATGCCATTTTGAAATCGCGTTTAGCGTCAGCATCAAATTTATTCCAAAATGTTGGTCCGAAATGCAAGCCTGGTGAGTCAGAGATCAACGTTTTTTTTGCATCAGCCGGAACATAGTCCGCTACATTTTTTGCGTGAGTCAATGCGCCGATAGCACCCGCAGAGGCGCCCCAGACAACAAGATCATTTACTTGGTCAAATGCAATAATGTTTTTTTCTTTAAGATATTTGAGCGTTAGTAAAACATTGCGATAGCCATAATGATAAATCGTCATTCCATCATATACACTGACGCGATCGCCAGTGAATACATCGCCTGTGCAGTAGGGAAGATAAACATTCGTGTGTTCTGGAAATGGGTTCGCTGTGTTTGTTTCCGATGTCAGTACGCTGAACGAAGAAAGTTCAACCATGGGGTACACCCATGTGATGGGCAGGGTAACGCAGGATTGTTTGTTCCAGCACGCACCGCCGCCCATAAATTCAACCAGTAGTTTGCTTGGTGAATGTTTTCTGATGAATATAGTGTAGTCAGCACCTCGACCGCATTTAGCTTCGGGGATCGTTACTTTTTCCCACTCCGGTCCGCCGAATATTGGTTTCGCATTAGCAAAATTAAAAGCAAGACTAACACCTATTACGGATAGTAACGTCAATAATCTATTCATATGTGGATTCCCCTACAGAGAATTCTGCCATTTAACTTTTTTAGGAGCAAAGAACTATCGAGTCAGGGCTAGGTCTAAGGACAAAAAATAATTGTAAATGAAGGGGGTTGTGAAATAATTTTGAGAAAAAGGAGACTCTTTAGTGGACAAAGTATCAATGGTATCAAAATATATTATCGGACTCATTTATTTTATTTTTGGATTAAGTTTTTTCTTTATAACACCGCCACCGCCAGATGCGACGATTGCGCCATTTATGACGGGTTTAATGTCGACTGGATATTTCTTTCCATTTTTAAAAGTGACGGAAACTTTGTGTGGCGCCTTGGTGCTATCGGGTTTTTTTACGCCATTGGCGTTAATTGTTTTAGCTCCGATTACAATTCAAATTTTTCTTTTCCACGCGGTGATGACTCCGGGAATTACCAATTTGATTATGCCGATTGCCATGATCGTTTTGCATGTGTTAGCAGCTCGCAACTATAAAAATATTTATCAGCCTTTATTAAAACCAAAAAACAAATAGTCGTAACTTCACTTCTGTCGAATCGCATTTTTATTATAAAAAACGTCGCATAACTCCCTAGCCCTTCGGGGTAAATAGGGAGTTATGATTTTATCAATACTCATTCAGTTATTGCTCGTCGTGGCACATGTGTTGCGTTCACCACAGGTGAGGGCATAAATGAATACACCTATTTTGTTTTTACACGGATTTCCTTTTAACGGTTCATTATGGAAGCCACAGATTGAATTCTTTCAAGATAAAAGAATTGTTCTGGCTCCGGATCTTAGAGGTCATGGCAGCGGCCCCAAAGGCAATGCTCCATGGATGATTTTAGACTACGTTGATGATCTTCACGAACTTCTGGTAAAAGCTAAAATCGAACAAGTGATTCTGTGCGGACATTCGATGGGTGGCTATATCGCCTTAGAATTTATTCACAAATATCCACAAATGGTTCAATCGCTGATTCTAGCGGGATCGCGTGCCGATGCCGACAGCAATGAGGCGAAAGATCAGCGATATAAAACATTAGAAAAAATTCGCGAAGAAGGTCTTGAGAGTTTTGCGGAGGATTTCTCGAAGCTAGTTCTAGCCGATGTTAGATCTAAAGAAAAAAAGGAATTAATGACAACAGTGCAAGACATGATTCTTTCCAATGAGGTTGAAGATGTTATGTTGGTGATTGGCGCCTTGGCATCTAGAAAAGATAGTACACAAAACTTAAAAGAGATCAGTTGTCCCACAATGGTCATTGTTGGCGCGGAGGATAAAGTCACTAGCTGGGGTGTCAATCACTCGATGGCAAGACGAATTACCAACTGTCAATTTGCTAAAGTGGCCAAAGCCGGTCATTTAGTTAATATAGAACAACCCGAAAAGTTTAATGATCTAATCGATACATTTATTAATTACCAAGCATCGAGCTTCAAGGAGTTTGCAGATGACTATACAAATAACCCCCTTGCCATACAACACTAATGCGCTTGAACCGGTAATTTCAGAAGAGGCTCTTCGAACACATTATGAGCAGCATTACAAAGGCTACGTTGCTAAATTAAATGATTTAATTCCGGATACGATTTATGAAGATTTGTCTTTGAAAGATATCGTTCTACGCTCTGGAAAGAAAATCCAGTGGGATCACGAAGTTAAAATATTCAACAACGCGGATCAGGCGTGGAATCATTCATTTTTTTGGAATTGTCTAACTCCAGCCCGCAATATGCGACCTTCTGATTACCTAGTCCAACGTATTTGCGATAATTTTGGAACATTCGAAGCATTTCAAGAACAGTTTAATTTAAAAGCCTTGGACCTATTTGGTTCGGGTTGGTTATGGGTTGTGCTCACGAAGAATAATACGATAGAAATTATGGTTGGCAAAAACGATGAAAATCCAATCGCATCCGGTAACTCGCCCATCTTTGTAGTAGATCTTTGGGAGCATGCCTATTACTTGGATTATCTAAGTAAACGAAAAGAATACATTGAAAATATATGGGATTTAGTAAATTGGTCTTTTGTTCATGCCGAACTTGTTAAGGCCGAAAAGCATCAGCCGATGCGAAAATCAACTAAAGAGAGGTTTAAGAGCTTACCGTTTTATTTACGCCAGCGTTGGTTGGGATCCGATCGTACGTTTATCAAACGTCGTCGAACCTCTATAGGCAGTGGCAGTGTAATTGGCGCTGCGATTGGTGCCGGGGTATTTTTTTTCTTAGCATCTCTGGTCAGTATGCAAATAATCCCATTGCCCGGATTAGTAAATGCGTCCGGCGGTATTAATCATGGTCTTGTTTTGTTTTTTGGTACTTCTCTAGGGGTGTTTTTGGGGGCTGCGTGCGGGGCCCTGGTCGGTATTGGTACACCAATGCCATTAACTCCAAAAACGTCTCGTTAATCACTTATATCCAAACAGGGCAAAATTCCCTAGATCGGGAGCATTGCCTCATCACGTTCTGAGAATACACATCCATAGCTTATGTATGACATTAGAAAAAAAGTAATCGAGGCATAGAGTTTGCTCTTTAACGTCAATTGACAAGGTAAACGAAACGTTTTTTTTAACATTAACAATAATCTTCCAAGGGGGATCTATGACATCTAAACGAATGTCTCAATTAATCGCGGCTGCGAGTTTAGCATTAATGCTTGGCGCGTGCGCACATGACATCAAGCCAGCAGAAATTCCAATGACATCTAATCCAAGTGCAGAAGTAGATAATTTGACGGCATCAGTGGATGCAGCAAGAAATCAAAATGTGGACGTATTGTCTCCGGAAAATTTTAAAAATGCAGAAAAGAGTATGAAGGAAGCGCAAGATCGTCGCGCTAACGGTAAAAAAGGCGAAAAAATTCTTGAATCGGTTGGTTATGGACGCGCCTATTTAGATCGCGCTCAAGCGGCCTCTCAAAAATCACGAGAACAATTGGTCGATGTAATTAAAGCACGCGAATTGGCAATGGCCGCTGGTGCTGCCAAATATCACAATGACCGTGTGAGCTTAGACGGCGATTTAAAAGATTACACCCACAAAATTGAAGCGGGTAAAAAGATCGATCGTAGTGATCTAACTAAACTTCAACAGGAATATTTAGATCTAGAATTGAAAAGCATCAAAGACGTTAAACTAGGAGAGTCTAAAAACCTAATTGAAAATGCGGAAAAACAAGGTGCTAAGAATGCGGTTCCAAACGCGTTAAAAGAATCTCAAGAGAAATATGACGTCGCAATAAAAGCTATCGAGACAGATCGTCATGATATGAACGCGGTAAATGCGGCATCCGGTGCAGCGCTTTCGAGTGCGCAACATACGATGACCTTATTGCAGACTGCAAAAGAAAATAAAAAACGGTCACCTGAACAAATTGCAAGAGAGATCGAAAACAGAAATAGTATGTTAGATCAATCAGCAGCGATCAATGCAGCTACAGCAGCGCAAGTAACGGCTACGCAAGGCCAAGTAAAAGCTCGCGAACAACAATTAGCTCAACAGCGTGCTCAGATGGGCGCGGTTGAAGATGAAAAAGCGAAACTAGAAGCTCGCGAAAAATTTAATCAAGTTTTCGAAAAAGCTCGTTCTGAATTCAAAGCTAACGAAGCTGATGTTTACAGACAAGGCGACAATATGATTATCCGCCTTAAATCAATGAAGTTCTCTTCAGGGCGTTCGGATTTGCCAGCGGCTTCAATGGCCGTGTTAAGCAAAGTTAAAGGTGTCATTGGTCAATTAGACTCACAAGATGTGGTAGTTGAAGGTCACACAGATTCAACTGGAAAAGCGGAAGTAAATAAAAAATTGTCTTCTGAACGCGCCTCTGCGGTAGCGGATTATTTCGAAGCGGACAAAGCTGTTGGTTCTGGAAAAATAGAGTCAGTTGGTTTCGGTTTTGAAAAACCAATCGCAACTAACAAAAGCAAAGTCGGTCGGGAAATGAATCGTCGAGTAGACATCGTTATCAAGCCATCGCAAACGGCAAGTGCAGTTCCTGCCCCTGCGGCGGATCAGGCTCCAGCGACAACTAATCAGTAATAGCGAAATTGAGAAATATTTTAGAAGGCTAGGTAATCCCTAGCCTTTTTAATTTGCCGCTGTCTAAAAAATAGCGATGTAGGACACTTTTCGTCGCTGTCTCATATTGGAATGAACACTGTCTCACCCCTAGGCGAAATTCTGTTTCGAAATGAAAACTATTTCCAGATTGATTCGCATTTAATGGTTACGATCTTGTACTATTAAAAAGGTAACGAGGTTGATTATGAAAACGGCTTTAGTAACTTTACTTTTTTTAACGCTGGCTCTGAATTCGTTCGCGGGTGACATCGTAGGACTAAAATCTAATAATCCTCCTCTAACCGGAGAACTGGCCGGAGTCAGAGAGTGCCAGATTGCGGAAGCTGATGAAGACGGCGTTTCATTTACTTCTTTCTTTTATAAACAGGATGTTACCGGGCAAAAAACTGAAGTCTACGCAGTTATTAAAAACGAAAGCCATCGTATTAAGGCATTTATTGAGCCTAAATTTACTCAGCCCCAAATTTCTGTGATTAATCCACCAGATAAAAATCTTTATAATCTAACATTTGATGGCAATACAAATAAAGATAAGAGTAAAGTTTTGGATTTGAGCTTAAAACTGTGTATCGCCAAGCAGAAAGAGAATAAACTCGTCGAAGTGAACTTGTACCTTCAACAGCAATTAGTGCAAGCCAAACAAGTTGTTGATAAAATTCCTGCACTATTAGCTCGTTCCTACCAAACAGGATATATTAGTGGATTATCTGAAAACACGATGCAATCGATGATCTTGGGACGCAAAATCGGGCAGCTAGAAGGCTTAGTTGTTGGCTATCAAAAAGGTGTCGCCGATGCACTTAAAGTAGATGAAGACGCAGCAACGGCAACAATGGTCAATGTTGTTGGCCGATGGAATAGTCGCAGCGGAAGTTCATATCCTTATTCAGATTCAAATTACGATGAAACATCTAAAGTTGGTTTTATGTCAGACAAAGGTAAGCTAACCCCCGCAAATAAAGATCGAGTACTTCGTGATAGTATCCAATCTAAAACAGAAGCGGCTCGTGCCGAAGCTCAGCGAAATAGATAATCACAACGAAAAATTCTTAAACAGCTCTTTGGCAATTGGATTTTCAATCTTCCGCTGAGCTGTCACTAAAAACAATTCCTCTTGAACACCCTGAAGTTTTCCAATCTCAACTAGTTCCCCAGATCCAATTTCTTTAGCCACGGTATGCGCCGCTGCCGGTAGTAAGCCCATTCCATTTACGGCCATCAATTTTTTAACAGCGATATCTTGGCTCTCGGTTAATATATCCAGTGGAATCGACGTCAGCTGGCTCCAGTGTTCAATATCGTAGCGCATTTTACTGTCATAAGTAGGTAGCAGCACGGGCTCGGTCGATAATGATTCGGGAAAATTTTTCTTTAGGGATTTAAATCGCGGAGCTCCGTAGAACGACACTTTGTTTTTCGCAATCGAGCGATGTTTTAATCCGCGTGCATCACCGGCAGTAGGGATAAAGTTTGTTACCAATATGTCAGCCTTGTGGGCTGACAGTTCACGCATGAGCTCATCCGATTTCCCTTCTAGTAATGTAATCTGGCAGGGTGAAACTTTCAGCGCCGCTTGGGTTAAGTCGACTACCGTATGCTTTGAAATACTGTCCAGCGAAGCAATACATAACGACAAGCGCGTCGGTTTAATTTTGTCATGAAGAACTTCGTACATCTCGGAGCCCATTCTGAATATGTTGCGAGCATAATCGAAGGCGATTTTTCCTTGCTCGGTCAAAAACAATTGTTTGTGCTGACGTTCAAATAGGGGCACGCCCAGCGCCGACTCGAATTGCTTTAGTTGGGCCGACAGGGTAGGTTGTCCAAGGCGCAATTTAAGAGCGGCTTTAGAAACGCTTTGTTCTTCAGCAATGATTTTAAAGTAAAATAAATGATGGTAGTTTATCCATGGGCTCATGAAATCAGTATAAATTCATTATATCGCTTTAAACAATGTATTTTTGACTATTTATCTATTTGAGCAATGCACGCGATCCGTCGATAGTAAACACAAGAGGTACACTATGTCTTTATTTCCATTTGTTGAGTACTGGCCATTTTATATAGGCTTCATCGGTTTCGTATTAGCTGTGTTAGCCCTGGATCTGGGCGTGTTTCATAAAACAGCTCATGAGGTGTCGTTCAAAGAATCGGCAATTTGGACGGTGGTGTGGATATCTCTTGCGATGATTTTCAATTTGTTTCTGTATAAGTATAGCGAGTGGATGTTCTCGGCAGATGCTAGGTTGCTGGCGATCCCTGGGTTTGACCCACACGAATCGGCTAAACAGGTGGCGCTTGAGTTTCTGACTGGATTCGTTGTCGAGAAGACGCTGGCGATCGATAACATATTTATCTTTGCGGTTGTTTTTTCGTATTTCAATATCCCGAAAATCTATCAGCATCGGGTGCTGTTCTGGGGAATCATCGGGGCTTTGATTTTTAGAGCATTGTTCGTCGCGCTCGGATCTGTATTGATGCAATATCATGCAGTTGTTATCTTCTTTGGTGTGCTACTTTTGTTTACCGGTGCCAAAATGTTTTTCGCTGGTACCGAAGAGCAGGACCTAGAAAATAATTTCATCGTTCGTCAGTTGAAAAGGTTTTTAAGAATTCATCCCAAGATCGAAAGTCAGAATTTTTTTGTTAAAAAAGACGGGGTGACGTTTGTTACACCGTTGTTTTTAGCGCTTATCTTTATGGAGTTAACAGACATTATTTTTGCCGTGGATTCGGTCCCTGCGATTTTTGCGTTAACTAAAGAGCCCCTGATTGTGTTTACGAGTAATATATTTGCAATCCTTGGATTGCGATCGATGTATTTCATGTTAGCCGGGGTGATGGATCGATTTATTTACATTAAGTATGGTCTAGCTGCGGTACTGATTTTTGTGGGAACTAAGATGGTTTATTTAAACGGTTTGTTTGGTGGCAAGTTTCCTATCACATGGTCGCTGGCGATTATCGGATTGCTCATTGGTGGCTCGATTCTGGCATCATTTATTGTGGATAAGCGCAAACAAAGAGCTGTTAAATAGCTAATAATCCCTGCTAAAGTCCAAAATATCTCGCATATGTAAGTAATATGTAAATTACCCTTGAAAAGTAATTACATGTAATTTACATATTAGGTATGAGACAAACTATTAAGCAAAGATATGACCCAAAAATAACATTTTTGAGCAGCAAGCCAAAACTTCTTCAGTACATCCGGGATGTCGATTTTTCATTAAGAGACGTGATCTCTATAGAAATAGATAGTTCGGATTCTATTCACCAGTACATCTTTAAAGGTCTGGGGTTTGCGTTTATGGTCGAGACCGATTCTGAATTTACGTTCTTTAAAAACAAATTAAATATTAGCGAGATCATCGCTGATCTTTAAATCATAAAACAGGAGGTTTTATATGGAAATGCGATTAGGACATGCAGAGAATTTTTTAAGTGAAGTTAAAATTTTTATTCCCAATATGACTCAGATTAAGAAGTTTTATATGAATTCATTTTTGAAATTGTTATTTATCCCTGTGTTATTCGCGCTCTCTGCTTATGCAATGGATTACACAGATGTGAGTTCGTTGCGTGCGGCGCTAGATCCCATAATTTATAAATATGCAGGGGTAGAAGGTAGCATGATCGGCAGCTGCCAGAGAGGAACCGATAAAGATCCATTTCAAAGTGGCTCTTTAAATAATCAAAACGTGGATATGTGTTTAGTGTATTTGGTGAGTGATGAAGCGTTAATCCCAAACCTGCGGGTGCGCTATAAAATGTTACGCATCCAAACTCCGATAGCCGTCCGTTTTCAAAAAAGTTTACCGGCAGTGGCTAATCGATAGGATTAGTGTTTGGGTTCTGGCGTCGTCGGGTAAGAAAGGTAGCGAGCTAAGCATGTTTCTAATGTTTGGCGATTGATTGGTTTTTGGATGTAGTCATCAAACCCTTTTTCTATACAGCGTTCCCGATCGCCACGCATTGCATGGGCCGTTAGAGCAATCACTGGTTGGGTGTAGTTTTGATCACGGAGCTGTTTCACAGCTTCGAAGCCATCCATTACTGGCATTTGTACATCCATCAACACTAAATCAAAATGTGAACTCAATGCCGCTTGAACGGCTTCTTGGCCATTCGAAGCGCTGACTGTTTCCACTTGATATTTTTTAAGGAACATTTCTAACAGTAAGCGATTATCGATCGCATCATCAACAATCAGAACGCGACTCTGTTTTGAATTCAATGACGGCTTATTTCTGACAGGTATATTTTCGCTGACTTTGTTTTCAGCGAGTCCGACTAATATTTCAATTTTAAAGCAGCTGCCATGACCAGGTTGACTGGACGCTAGAGTTACATCACCGCCCATCAGCTGTGCCAATTTTCTTGAAAGAAATAAACCTAGGCCTGTGCCACCAAACCTACGGGTCATCGATTCATCGGCTTGGACGAAGGGTTTAAACAGAACCTCCGCTTGTTTGGGATCAATACCAATACCAGAATCTTCGACTTCGATTGAAACTAAACCATCGCTTTGATCTTGTTTTTTCACCAAGCTGACGCGGACGTCGATGTGGCCTCTATCTGTAAATTTAATGGCGTTGCCGATAATGTTAACCATGATTTGTCGCAAACGACTTGGATCGCTGATAATTCCCGAATCACTTGCGTTTTCAAACGTCGTGTTCAGCAATAGTCCTTTTTCATTCGCTTTTAAATTTAAAGATGTCGTGACGTCATTCACCAGTTCTTTAAGTTCAAATGTAGTTTTGTCGATTTGAATATGTTCAGATTCTACTTTAGAAAGGTCCAATATTTCGTCCACTAGGCGCAGGAGCTGGCGACCATTGCGTTCAACCGTAGACAGATATTGAATTTGTGCCGGAGTTAAACTTTTGTCATCGAGTACTAGTTCGGTGAATCCAAGCATCGCACCCAGTGGCGTGCGGATCTCGTGGCTGATGTTAGCAAGAAAGGCGCTCTTTGCACGACTGGCTTCATTAGCTGATTCAACAAGGTAGGCCATTTTCTCTGCGTTTTTTTCTGCTTCCGCGCGCGCCGCTTGAGCTCTGATAAGTTCGGATCGTTGATTCTCAGCTTTTTTCTTGTCGGTGATATCTTCCGAGATACCCATTAAAAACTTAGGTTGGTTGTCTTTGTCGTAAATTGGAATTTTTTTCGTATGCAAGAACCTAATTGAACCATCGGACGTAGAGATAGGTTCCTCTTGGATATCAATGACTTTTCTATTTCTTAAAACCTCTAAATCTTTTTGGGTGAAAAATTCAGCTTCTTCCCGCGGGAAAAAATCAAAGTCATTTTTTCCGACAAGCTCTTCGCGCATTCGTCCAAGTAGCATTTCACCCGCGCGATTGAATCGAACAAAGCGAAGTGTTTTGGCATCTTTTACGAAAATCATATTTGGAATGTTTTCGATAATAGAATCTAGGAAGCTCCGAGACTGTCGCAATTCTTCAGCGGCTTCTGTGAGTTGCTGTGTTCGCTTGGCTACACGTTCTTCTAGCGAGAGTTTAGTTAGCGATAACTCATGCTGCGTTTTTGTTATTTCGGTAATATCCAAGACAAAGGCCACGAAAGTATTAGAGTCGACTTGTGTAGCACCGATCAAGGCAGGAATGTAGCTGCCATCTTTGTGGATGTATTCTTTTTTGAGGGGTTCCATATGCAGGCCCTTGAAAAGATTCTCTGCTACAGAAAAGTTAGTATCAAGATAGTCAGGCGCCGTGAGATCTTTCCATGTGCGCTTTTTCTGATTAAATTCATTTCGAGTGTAGCCAAGGATGCTAAGGAAATAATCATTCACATCAATCAGTTCGCCATCACGGCTACTGAATGTTAAACCAATCATATTAGATTCAAAAATCTTTCGTAAACGACTTTCGCTTTTGTGAAGATTATCGCGAGAATTACGAAGGCGTTCGCAAACAGCCGAAACGAAAAAACAATCGATACCGAAAAGCAGATAGCGCGTGTTCCAAGCAAATGCCGAAGCGGGGATAGTCAGCGGTTCAAAATGTAGTTTAATTGCGACAATCGACAGTGCCATTGCCAGCATTCCTGGTAGGAAGCCACCATACCAGGCCGACACGGTTACGGCCGTAAAGAACAGCAGAAGTGGGCTATCAATATTAAATAAGATATTCAGCGCACTTTTCAAAAGAACGATGGTAAATACAATAGCGGCCGAAAATAGGTAGGGTTTAAGTCGCTGCCATAAGTGCTTAAAAGATGGGCTTAAAATCATTGTTAAGGATAATACACTGACGCCGATTTCTGACAATACTTGTGTCGCCCGCGCAAAGCGTTATCGATGTGAAGATCTCTTACGGCTAGTGACTGTCGATCGGGCCAGTGACTTTTCGTTTCAGTTCCATGAAGTACCATGGGATAAACGCCAGGGCGAAAATGAACATCATCGTCCAAATAAGCTGGTTAAAACTCATCCCGCTAGGCTGTTGATATCATTACGATCATTGATCGTTGTTAAATCAACACTTTTAATTTCATCTGCGTTCAGAATCGTTTCCCAAATGCTCTGCTAATTTAGCGCGGGATAATACTGAATTGTCGACTGAGTTTAGTAACTCCGATTTCGCTTCGCTAACTTGGACATCGACACGAAGAACATCGTAATTTGTGAACATACCCGCTTTTTTGAATAAGTTAACGTCTTTCAAATGATCTTCTAATGTCTTAACGTTTTGATTGGCGACATCTTCTAGAGTTTGGGCGGCTAAAGCTTTATAATATTGAAGGATAATTTGTCGTTGAAGTTGAAACTGCGTCGTTAACATGAAGTTCGATGTGGGTACGATACCGGGAATGGTTATTGCCGTCGGAGAGCCAGGCTTTGCGCTTGGCAAAGTGCGGCTGCAGCAATGATTGATATTAAAGTTTTCATTCTGACGAGTGTAACAAATAGTTTGTACTGCAAACTATTTGTAGTACAAACTATATAAATGAAAACAAATCGAGAAACCTTGAGAATGAAAAAAACTAAGAAATCACCAGGGAAGCCTAGAGGTTTAAAGAGTTCTTCTAAAAAATTGAGTTCTAACTTGACAGGTATTGAGGCGCTGGAATCCGCATTGCCTGTCTCAAAAGCTCATCCTATCCTTCATCGTTATTTCGGGTTTTGCATGTATAAAGCAGCGATGAGATTTAGGGGTATGATGGACGAAG
>CAZCHT010000136.1:0-12293 GCA_964498705.1 uncultured Bdellovibrio sp.
ACAAATGCTTTTTGAAGAATTCGTTCAAAGCTGGCTGCGGGAATTGATGTAGCCATATCAAAATCATTTGCAGCTGGGTTAGATTGTTCGGAAGGGCTTCTTTTATTTTTAGGAACTACGCAGTTGCTATTGGTGTCGTAAAGATTTAGCTTTAGAACATTCTGAATTCGATCAAATTCTTCAATTACAAATTCTGTATCTAAAGTTAAAGAGTCGCTTCCCAATGGAACTTTTGATAGTAAATTCCAATATATGTTTGAGTCTCTTAGCGTGTTCTGTGTAATGCCTTCTACTATTGGTCCGATTTCTTTGACAACAAAAGGGCGTATTTGTTCTAAAATCAAATTGTTGTCGTTAAGTGCCTGGTTAGCTAGGCGCTCGATATTCCTGAGGGTGGAGTAAGAAGCGAAATTAGTAAATCCTTTCTTCGTCGCTTGAAACGTAGCTTCGGCAATATAGTCCTGGTCACCCGCAGAGTCGACAAGATCAACAAGGTCTTTCGGCATATTTCGGAAAGCAGTTTCATTGTTAAATGGGTCATTTTTTTTTGCCCAGTCCGCTGTTGCTTTGGTAACTCGCTCTTGCAAATCTTTGTCGTCAACATTAGGAGTTCCTTTGTATCGAAATGGATTCATTTTTTTCTTTCTATATTCTTCTTGAATCCATTTAGGATCGCTTAAAAGCTTTAAATAACGATCGTATTGAATTTTAAAAACATCAGCTTTGGAAGCGGTAGAATTAGTTTCCGGGAACGACAGAGATACTCCTAGGTTTCCGGGTTTTATAGTTACATCCGATGAACTTGGCACTACTTTGACTAGTCGATTTAAATCGGACTCTGCTTTATAACCTGTTGAATCCATTGAAACCATCTGACCGGAATCAGGATCAATCTCTAAAGAGATTTCATAAAAAAGTTTTGCGTCAGGAACTGAATCTAATTCAATGTTGGCTTTTGGAAAAACGGGTTCTCCGGTGTCCGAGTATTGAGCCGATAGATTTCCTGCAATTTTCAGATCTTTAGCTTGAACTATAAAGCGACATTTCCAATTCTCGCATTTTACTGGTGTGACCAGTTCGATGTTTAATTTTTGTAGGGCCATATTTTTAAGGTCGGCTCGAAATGGAGTGAGCTCTGTTTCCGAGTCGGGTATTGTACTAACGTGCTTCCTGAAATCCATTACACCCAGACATTTTGGTTTTTTAGTCATCACTTGGTAAAGTTTCATTTTCGGACAATCAGATTGATCGAGGGCTAAGTCCTTAAATCCCGCAACAGTTTCTACCGTTTTTTGAATATGGTCGAATGTACCCTTTAAGATAATTTCGAAGAGTCGTTCGGTTCCCTTTTGTGTTAGCTGCACTTGAGACATCAACGGACAATCGGAACCGCATTCTGCAAAGCAGGGAGAAATCTTAAAAAGTAGAATTAAGAAAATAGAGCAAAAGCGCATCAAAGCTCTATCGGCGATTTGGGCTGTCTTACTTAGTCTCAGATTGAGAAACCGCGTTTCAGTTAGATGGCTGGTAATACGAGTTCATTAAAGCTATCCAGCTCTTCGATTTGATATTCCGGGGTCAAAGTCTTGGTAAGAATCCTAAGGGTCCCTTTTTTTTCATTATATAGATATCGATGACTTTTTAACAAATTAGGTTTTCCTAGAAAGATATCGATTTTATACTGCCCAGGTGGCTCTGGGTTGGCGGGTAATTTTTTTTTTGAATCCCAATACTTTATAAATTGTGCCAGCATAGTTTCGCTAGTTATTTTTTTTATTATTTTAAAGTCCTGATCTAATATAACAACTTGAGAAATTTGTGGATGTGGCTTTGAGAGACCAAACATGGGTGCCCCTGTTATAAGAAATATTAAGATATTTTTTTTAAAATTGACTGTATTCAATAGTTACAATGAATATCGGAGTCATCCATTAGTCAACCAGTAGCCGGTGTCTTCTTGACGTCGATCCAACTCTGTAAAATTTTTAGGACCGTCGGCAAATTTCAATCCTACGTGCTTCAATTGCGATACGTTTAAATTGGAAGCCCGTATTTTGAGACGGGGATTTGCAGATTGGGTCACCAGAATCAGATGAGGATATATTTGTGAAACTTAAAAATGGTCTTGTTTTTTCATTCGCGTTACTTTTTTTAATTCCGACAATAAGTCATGCTACAATTGAATGCCAAAGCGTTTATAAAATTGTAGGCAAATCGGCTCATGGTCCTAAGTTCAGGTCCAATTCGACTCTCTGGCTGAGTGAACACTCTGTCGTTTCTAGTCGAAAAATTATGGAAAACATATCACCTGCGGATGGTTTGCCCGGCGCTATTATAGCGGCTCGGACCCGGGGGAACCCTGATTATTATTTTCATTGGATACGGGATGCTGCTCTTGTAGTGGAATCTTTGCTAGGCCGTAGAAGTCTTTCAAATGATCTCTCTGAAATAAACTCGATCGATCAGAAAATTTCTGAATACGTCGCTTTTTCAGGACAAATTCAAAAACTACCCACGCCATCAGGATTGGGGGAACCCAAAGTCAATGTAAACGGAACCGTTTTTTCAGATCCGTGGGGACGACCTCAAAATGATAGCCCTGCATTGCGGGCAGTGTCCATGATTCATATAGCGAAATTATCTAAAAAATCTGAAGTGAATTCGATTATAAAAACAGACTTAGATTTTGTGGCCGAACATTGGCGAGATCCTAGTTTTGATCTTTGGGAAGAGGTCTTTGGAACTCATTTTTATACTTTAATGGTTCAACGAAAATCCATGATAGAAGGTGCTGAATTCGCCAAAGCAATAGGCGATTTTACTTCGGAAAAAAAATATCGAGACCAAAAAAGTTTGATTGAAAAAGTATTACTCGACAATTTTTGGAACGTTGAGGGAAGTTATATTCAAACGACAATAAATCAAGTCGGTGGTTTAACTGGAAAGGATAGTAATTTAGATATCGCGGTCGTTTTGGGGTTATTGCATGGAGCTGTAAACGATGGCGTATTTAAATTTTCAGACACTAGATTTTTGAATACACTACACTCTCTGGAGTCACGGTTTCAAGATCTTTACGCCATCAATAAAAAGAAAGAAATTCCAGGAACTGCGATAGGTCGCTATATTGAGGATCTTTTTTCGGGTCCAGATCGTAGTGGCGGCAATCCCTGGGTGTTAGCTACTTTAGCGATGGCGGAAGCCTATTACAATGTGGCAGCTGAATTGAAAATTCAAGGTCGGTCTGATTGGAAAAGTTTTATAGAAAAGGGCGATACATTTATCCAAAGAGTGCAATACCACGCCAATCCCGATGGTTCTTTGAACGAACAAATCCAGCGTGACACGGGATTTATGACCTCGGTCAGTGATTTAACCTGGAGTCATGCGGCGGTATTAACTGCTAATCAGGCCCGAAAAAAAGCTATGGAGTAGTTGTTTGGAGATATCGGACTAGTGAAAAGTACAGGGCATTAAAAGTGATAACTGATAGTGTCAGAACGTAATGATAAAAAAATAGGAATTGAGGTTTGGGGCGTAAAATTAAATTGGATACATTTGACGAAATTGGCACTAAACTTATCCAATGCCTGCGGCAGATGACCCAAGGCTTCAGAAAATTTTATTGAACTAAAAGGAAAACAAATGTTGCAGAGCTCGAGTCCGAGTGGGCCATATGTTGAATCTAAAAAACTTTTCCAAAAATTCATTTTATCTGTTTGGGTTATAATCAGCTTTTATTCCTTATTTTATATACTGATGGGGGCCTACTTTTCCGCGGCACCCGTGGTAATAGGAGCTATTTTACTGACTCCTATTACTCTTCTGTTAGAGAAAAAATCATTTCATACTTCTGCTCGGGTACTTTTTCTATTAAGTTGTAACTTCTATATCTACGTCTCCAGTTTAGGTTTTGGCCACACGATAAATACAGAGTATTATTCAATACCAGCGCTAATGCTATCTCTTTTAGTGAACGAAGTCGAAGACACGAGGACAATGTTGTTTGGGGCTTGTCTCCCTATAATTACATGGCTATTGACGAATTTTCTTGGGACGTCACTCATTCCAGAAAATCTGATTTTTATCCCACCCTACAAGAATTTTTTCATAATGATTAATTTTGTTGGTTCCTTTGGATTAGCGTCTGTATTTTTGACATTTTTTTTAAGAACGATTAAAATACAGAGAATGAAAATGATTGCCTCGGCAAAAATGTCGTCTCTTGGGGAAATGGCCGGCGGTATCGCTCACGAAATTAACAACCCACTTACGATTATTTCTGGAAAAGTGAATAAAATTCGACTTCAAGTTGTATCTGAAAAAATAGAAATGGAAAAAATTATTTCCGATTTAGACAGAATTGAAAGTACGAGTAAGCGAATTGCTAAAATAGTCAAAGGACTACGGACCTTTTCAAGGGAATCAGAAAAAGACCCGTTTATACTTGTGCCGGCCAGAGAGATACTTGAAGAAACTTTGGAACTTTGTCGAGAAAGAATTAAAAATTATAAAATTGAACTTAAAATTAATTGCCCTGAAGACATTCAAATCAACTGCCGTCCTATCCAAATATCACAAGTTTTGATGAATTTAATTGGAAACGCCATAGATGCTGTCGAGCCGCTAACTGAAAAGTGGATAGCAATAGATTTTTATAAAAAAGGCGATTTAGTTCAAATGTCCGTTACAGACTCGGGCACCGGGATACCTAGTAAGGTTGTGGAAAAAATGATGAATCCATTTTTCACAACTAAAGACGTCGGCAAGGGAACCGGCCTTGGGTTGAGTATATCAAAAAGTATTTTAGAAGATCATAAAGCTAGCATAACTTATGACAAGCTTTCTAAAAATACGCGATTTTTAGTTAGCTTTGAAAATCAAAAGACTTCTTAGATTCCTAATCAACGATTCGCAGACGGTTTGTTGACTCTAACACTTGCCGTGCCGTCAAATCTCTTGACCGCACTTCTGTCAATCAGTCTATAATGACCAAACTTTTTGATTTAATACATGTCGGTGAGATAGTCATATGGAAGCATTCTTAAATTCATTTTTGTTAGTATTTGCCGGTGAGATGGGGGATAAGACCCAGTTGTTGTCTCTTGTTTTAGTGGCGCGATTTAAAAAGCCATGGACCATCCTGTTGGGTGTGTTTATTGCCACTGTTTTGAACCACGCGCTAGCATCTTGGGCAGGGGCTTGGGTTGCGTCACTTGTTGAACCACGAACCATGTCTTGGATTCTGGCAGTTATATTTTTCGCCTTTGGTTTGTGGATTCTTGTTCCCGACAAGGAAGAAGAGTTAAAAGAATCAAGCTCTCGAGGCGTATTGTTTACTACTATAGTTGCTTTTTTCTTGGCCGAGATGGGTGATAAAACTCAACTAGCGACCATTGCTCTGGGTGCTCGTTATGCAAGTACAGTTCTTGTTACCTTTGGTTCAACCGTTGGAATGATGGCTTCGAACGCATTGGCTATTTTTCTAGGTGAGCGCATGCTAAAACGTATCCCAATGAAGTGGGTCCGAATTGCTGCATGTATTCTATTTATGGTATTTGGCATTGCGATTCTAATTGGAACACCCTAAGCTTAATCATGCTCAAATTGTCTTTTTCTCTAGTGCTTTTTTTAAGCGCCCTATATCTATCATTAGCGAGGTCTGAAGTGAAAACTTTGTCGTGGTTTGCTAATACCAATTGCACGGAACTAACAATTACTAAATATAAATCAGAATCTAATCACGATGTTGTTGCTTCAGTGTCGACAAAAGAAAAATCGGCGATCAAAGAAATCGTTGATCGGATCAAAGCGTTGCCTGTTGATGGCGATAAAATGAAAAGCTGGGGACCAAAAACTAAATACACAACGCTATATTTTAGCTGTGAAGGCAATGCCTCTCAAAGTATTGAGATATATGAAGGGAAGTTTAAGACGCCATCGACAGGGTTTATTTCCGAAACCCTTCCGGCAGAGCAAACATTGGTGCAAGATATCGACGCAATGGTGCTTCCCGTTTTAAATATCAGACTTCCAAAAATTAAAGATTATCCATTTCGATTTAAAGATTTTATTATTGAATTCACGACCGATGAGCACACACCGCAACCAGAAGGTGGGCCAACCGTGGGTCCTACGAATAGAAATTACTTTTCAGTTTGGGAAAACAATTCTGCGAATGAAGTTACTATGGCAATATTTGACGGGCAGATACCGCCACAGCCTCAAGCTTTTGTCGTTGGAAAGAAAATCTATTATCTACTGACATTTCAAGGAGTGAAAGGTGAAGCATTATATCCTAGCCATTTTATGGTGTCGGATAAGTTGCCTCGTCGACTTTAGTTGTGTCGAGTGCTGGTCGTTGCCCCATTAAAAAGAAGACAATCATACCAACAATCACCGCGGCAATGATCGAAATATACAGCACGTTTGCGACATTTCTTTCTTGTACGGGGCTATGGCCATTGTCTGCGGTTACGAGTGACATAAAACCTCCATTGTAGATTGCTCAAATACATCTACTTTCAAAGTTCACACCAAGATAAACCTGATTGTTAACGAAACTATTGGTTTTAAATACAGATGGCCTTTGGCTTTTCCCCAAGACAAGGGTCAAAAATACCCAAATCCAATTTAAGGTTTAAAAGCAGCGTCATTTGTGGACCTTCCAGATCCTAACAGATTTGCAATTTGCCTAATTAATTTGAGTATGGTGTTGTCGTTCTGAATTTATAAGGAGGGGTTATGAATTTTATTTCTATCGTTGTTGCGGCATTACTTTCTTTTTCTAACTTGGCTTTAGCTCAATCTATCTATGGCTTCCGCCAGGTTGATTACACTCAAGATTTGGGTGACCCTGGTACGGTTGTAAACGGTATCCCTAACTTTCAAAAAACGACGGATTCTATTTATCGCGGTGGTCGTGCGACTTTGGAAGGCTTGCAGTATTTAAAGAAAGCCGGTTTTAAAACTATTATCAATTTGGAAAATGACTCTAGAGCTGTACAAAATGAATTAGCCATGGCTAAAAAAGTGGGTCTGCAAATGTACTCATCACCACTTTCATGGACAACACCACCGAATGATAAACAAGTTGATACAATACTTGCCTCATTAAAAAATTCACAAATGTATCCTGTTTTTGTTCATTGCCATTATGGTAGAGATCGAACGGGCATGATTATAGGCCTCTATCGCGTGTTCGGTCAAAACTGGAATCCAAAAGATGCCTACGCTGAAATGATCAAATACGGCTATCATCCTGAATACAAAGCCCTTGATAATTACTTTCGCGCTAAAACTAAAATGCGATAAAAGCGCCATCCATTTCGAAATGGATGGCCTTGCATAAATTCTATGTCATTTACGGTGTCTTAGTTTGCTTACTCAGCTGGTCATAGCCCGGCATTGTAGATAAATCAGGAACAACAACAATCGCTATACGGCGATTAGCAGCTTTGCCTTCCGGTGTTTCGTTGCTTTGACGGGGCGATGTATCGCCATAGCTAGCAGCGCTTACGCGTTCAGCCGGCATGCCTGCATCGATCATCGATCGCGTTACGTTGATAGCACGTGCGGCTGCTAGTTCCCAGTTTGATGGAAATGTAGCTGTAGCGATACGAACATTATCTGTATGGCCTTCTACTTGGTAACGTTTGTCTGGGATTGATTTCAGTTGGTTAGTAACTTCTTTCAATGCTTCTAATCCAGCGGCGGATAATTTAGACGAACCTGATGGAAATAAAACGTCAGAGCCCAGGCTCACTACCATTTTTCCATCGATAAATTGTACAGACAGAGCTCCAGAGTCTGTCAATTTTTTAAATCGTTTTGTTAGGTCTTCGAATTCTTGCAAACGTTGTTTTTGCTCAGCTTGGCGCTGACGCATTTCTTCCATCGCTTTTTTCATATCATCCAGAGATGTTTTGAGCGCTCCACGATCTTTTGTTGTCGTGATCAGGTTTTCTTGCAATTTATTTCTCTCTTCAGTAAGAGCCGCATTTTCTGTTCTAGCTTTAGAAATAGCGGCAACAGATGCTTCCAGTTGCTTATTCACGTCTCCTACTTCTTTTTCATGTGTCGACTTCGACACACATGCTGTCATTGATACAGCAATAGATAATGCGATAATGGTAATTTTTTTCATTTTTCCTCCTCGTTTTTTCTAGCTTCCATTTTGTCACAGTGGGGGATTATATGCGCCATCAAAAAAATTAATAAACAGACCTTGGGCGGGTAGGGTAGTAACTTTCTTAACGTTTATGTATGATTCATTGAGTGAAAATGAAAATTTTATTTTTTGATGGTTATTGCTCTTTGTGTAGTGGACTTGTCGACTGGGCGATGCGCCAGGACAAGCAGGCGCGTATTCGATTTGCATCTTTGCAAGGAGAAACGGCAAAATCTGTAATTCCTAATAATAATATCAAAGACACAGATACTGTTGTGTATTGGCGCAATGGAAAATCGTATCTGCGATCAAGTGCTATTTTGCATTTGCTAGCAGATATAGGCGGTCTGTGGACCTTGTCTGGCGCCTTTTTCTTGGTTCCTATAGTTTTGCGTGATTTTATTTACAAATGGGTAGCAACAAACAGATATCATTTTTATAAACGACGAGATAGTTGCCGTATGCCGACCTCTCAAGAGAAAGATCGGCTGCTACCATAGTAGACGGCTTGTTAAGCAGCCCGCATTGAATTGTTCGAAGAATTCTTAAATGATTTAACTTCTGAAGTTTGATAAGGAGAACCTTCTTTTTCTGCACCAAGAATAACAGCATTAAGTTCAATTGTTAGATTATGAGCTGTATTTGCAAGGCGATTGATTTCCTCGCTCGTTGCGGAAATTTCTTCAGCAGAACTTGCATTTACTTGTGCGGCTTGATCCAACTGGTTCATAGCTTTGCTGATTTGCTCGATACCGGTTGTTTGTTCCAAGCTGGCAGCAGAAATCTCTGTGTTTAAATCGGAAACTTTTTTGATTGAGCTAACGATATTAGTTAAAACAGCGCCGCTTTGGTCAGCGATTGTGCTGCCTTTAGAGATCTGGCCAACGGAATCTTTGATCAATGACGAGATATCGCGCGCGGACACAGCGCTTTTTTGCGCTAAGTTCCTAACAGCTTCCGCAACAACGGCGAAACCTTTACCTTGCTCACCAGCGCGAGCGGCTTCAACTGCCGCGTTTAATGCAAGCAAGTTAGTTTGGAAAGAGATGTCGTCGATCACCGAAATGATCTCCTCGATTTTTTTAGATGAAACCGAAATCTCGTTCATCGCTAAAATTAAGTTCTTAATTTCATGTTCACCAGCTTCTGCTGCGTCTTTTGAAGTCTTAGAAAGTTCGGCTGCTTGTTTGGCATTGTTTGAATTTAGTTGAACCATAGACGTTAGTTCTTCTAGCGATGCCACTGTTTCTTCTAGAGAAGCGGCGGCTTCCGTGGAAGATTGTGACAAGTTCGCACCGGCCGCATTGAGCTGGCCTACTGAGGAAGCTACACTTGAGTTTGCGGTATTTAAGCGGACAGCTATTGAGCTCACAGAGTTCGTTACTTTGACAGCTACCCATAATAGCAAACCGAAAATGGAAATGGCGCTACAGATTGTAATTGTCCAAAGCCATCTTGTAACGTCGGCTTTTGTTTGTTCGGCATCTAAAGATTCAGCTGTTGAAGCGCCATCATAAAGCTGGCTGACTTCTAAATTAAAATCTCTAACTAGGTTTGATAAAACATCAAATCGTCCGCCAAGCAACACTAGAGCTTCTTGGTGCTTTTCTGGCTCCGTTGATTTTAAAAGAGTCGTGATAGTCTCCATCGTTTTTAAAAATTCTGGAATTGAGCCTTTAACTTTTTCGTGAATCACCGCTTCGCCGTCAATAAATGGTGCTTTGGCATAGGCATTGTAAGCAGTTGCAAATTCTCCAGCCGTTTTCTCCATCGCCTTAATAGCTTTTTCCTTTTTCTCTGGTTTATCAGCGTAAACGATCGCTTCAAACGCTTTTCCAATAAAGCGATTTCGCGATACGCGCATATCACCTAGAGCGATTGAATTTGGAATTAATGTTTCGTGTGCTGTTTTGACAATTTTGTTCGTTCTGTTTAGACCGTTCATTGCTACATAAAATACGATGATGAAACCAACAACGGGAACAAATGCTGCGAATAGTAGGCGACCTTTGATACCGCGAAACCATTGGGTAAAATTTGAATTTTGCATAACTTCCGATCCATGTTATTAAAAGACGAGTAAATCATCGGCAGAACGATTGGTAAGTAAAGGCTCTGTTTGAAAAAATTAAATCTGGACAAGAGTCAACTAGTCCGACTGACTGCTGACAGTTCGCTGTTTAGCAACCTGAGAAACGGGCACTCCTAAAGACGAGGGCGTGGTGACAAATTGATCATTCATTTTTGCCAATGACATATTATAAAGATCAGCCAGTGGTTTTATTCCGTTAAATTTGTCTTGGTTGTAATAGTAAACTCTTTGAGTGATGTCGTTCCTCTCGCGTAAATAGAGACTCAGTCCCCAGCGTGACCAAAGTGTTGGCAAATAGGAATTAGCAGCAATCAAGGACGGCAATGCTTTTACATCATAGTCCCAAAGCTGACGTTTATCCAGTCGTCTGAAGAACTGAATATCCGCTATGATAAATGCGTCTAATAGAAATACGATAGGATATACTAAACGATTTCCTAAACCTCGAAGTAATAAGGACAACTGTGATGGAGTGGGTATGTCTGGCAGTTTCCAAACGTACGATTTTTCTGAAGGGTAAGACCAATTGTGTCGGACGTTTTGATTTAGAAAGCCTCTTTTTAGAAATTGGTGAAATAACGATCGACCACGATCGAAATCACGAAATGTCACGATCGCCGCTTGAGCCGCAAATATCTGATCACGACTGCAATTATTCGGATTGAAACCCCAATACTCAGGATCGTTTGACCGCCGGTAGATACCATCTTTGTACGTAAGCTGATCCATGTCGGCGGCATAACCTTCGGCAAGGGGGCGGCCCAGGTCATCTTTCTCTGCGCCTAAAAAATTCAGCAATGTATAGTAGGAACCTGTTCGCTGAAGAGTATCACCCATATCTTTATCTAATTGCGAAATTAAACCGTTGTGCCGGTATTCAGACATTTGCACTAAAATATTTTCAATAGTTTTTTGGTGTGACAAGTAAAAGTACCCGTTGTGAAAGTTGTCTAAACGATCGATCCAAGCTCCAGAGAGCGTGAAAAGTAACCAAAACAGAAGTGTTACTTTTATTCGTTTTAACATAGCTCTAGTCTATCAAATGGCAAGGTATCTTTCGCTGGTGACATTTAGAGCGAAGCCTGCTGATACTCTGTCGTATCTATTTGAGAAAACGCGTGGAAAATTTCCCCATCGATGACCCAGAAATACATCTGGATAAGGCTTTCCTGGCGGTGGTGGTTTTCAGTCTGGTCCTAGCGTTGCACTATGTCTTTGTAACCTATGGAGGAATTTATGGCAAAGCAGTTTGATAATACACCATCCAGTAATAATTTGAATTCTGTTAAAAGAAAAACTGACCGTGCTTATGATACTACAAACGAACTGCGTGGCGATCGCCAATTTGCTGATGAGTTTGCGGATGGCACCACCTATGAATCAGATACAGAAACGTTTAAAAACCCACACGAACGCGAAAACCCAAACGCACAAAATAGAAACAAAGAGGGCTTGCTACTTGGCTCGCGCGAGGATTCTTTAGAAATTGAAGACGAAAAATAGAATTTTATTTAACACGCTTTAAACTGATTAAATCAGAAAAATAGTTCATGCGTAGGTTGTCAACGGGTATGGACTGTAAATAGGACTCCAGAATTGATTCAAGTTCCGGAGTTTTTGTTTTAAGTGGAATACACGAGCGCCTAATATAGTTTTCAAGTGAGCTTCGATCGGGAAACTGCATCTGATAAGCAAATCGTTTGGTTTTTAAGTGATACGTTTCACTTAGTTTTTGAATTAGCCGCGACGAGGGAAAATAATTAAAGCCTAGAGCTTCTGGCGCTACAGACCAAATACCTTTTACAGCCTGCCACCAGTCTCCTTGATCACTATTTACGATCAGGTGCAGATCACCACCCTCATTCAAATGCCCCATCAATCGCTCAATTACAGAAATCCAGTTTTCTGGGACGTGGTAATACATCGATTGAGACGCCAGAATACAATCATAATTTTCTAAACTCGCATTCTGAATTGGGGTTGTCATAAGTGTTGCTGTGGGAAACTTCTCTTTTAAAGTTTTTTGATAGT
>CAZCHT010000137.1:0-12275 GCA_964498705.1 uncultured Bdellovibrio sp.
TTGATTTAAGCAAATTAAAAATTAATTCCTACGACGGCAAGAGCTCAAACTAGAATGGCAAGCGCCGCGGATGGAATTGAACATTTTAATAATACGGAACCCGTTCTGCTGAGCGAAGCGCTGCACGATATCCTTGGAATAAATTACGAAGGATTTAAAACTCTTCTCAATCTGGGTGCCATCTACGTAAACAACTACCGACAAATTAAAGATAAATGGATTCTTGAGACCAACAGCTTGTTCAGAGTCCATACAAAACCAAGACGTTACAAATGTGATTATGATTGGAAATCGTTGGTCGTTTTTCAGAATGAATCATTTTTAGTTTTAAATAAACCATCTGGAATTCCTAGTCATCCTTCGGTAGACAATGCACTAGAAGATGCATTGACGCAAACTGGATTAGCATTGAAGATCCCGCTGCTAGTGACTCACAGGTTAGATTCCCTAACATCGGGATTAATCGTGTATGGAAAGCAGAAATCGTTTGTAAAAAAGTTTAATATTCAAATGCTCGAACGACAAGTGCATAAGAAATATGTGGCTATTGTTGAAAGTACGGATTCATTTCCTAAATTTCTGACCCATTATATGGACCCATCTCCCGGAACGCCAAAGAAACTATCGGACGATCCTAAAAACGAATGGGATGTTTGCAAATTGGAAATTCTAGAGCAAAAAGAAATATCACCGGGGAAGAAATGGGTGAGGATTAATCTACTAACTGGTCGGACACATCAGATCCGCGCGCAGATGGCTTTTCTAAATGCACCGATAGTTGGTGATAAACTGTATGGTGCCACAACTACCTACCGCACAAACGCCATCGCACTCAAATCTCAGCAGATCGAGTTTGCATTTGATGGCAAGCCGATGCGATTTCAAATCGACGATGAACAAATACACTACGAAGATTGTTCCAAGAGCCAGCTATAAATAAAATCCCTTACCTTTTGAACTTCATCGGTGATCTTTTCAGTCTTAATCATGGCATTAGCGAAACGATCTTCTTTAACTTCTTCCGTGATCGAGTCGCAAATTTGGGTAATACTTGATCCTCCGAAAGCCGACGCTGCCGATTTTAATGTGTGGACAGCGTTTTTTGCCTCACTTGGGTTTCTTTCTCTAAGGGCCTGTCTAATGGCGTCGAGTCGATTCGGTAAGTTTTTTTCAAAAATAGAAATTGTATCTTTTATTAGGTCTCCTGAATCCACACTTGTAAGGCTTTTTAAGTCAGCCAAGATCCGTTCATCCACAATTGGGTTAAGTCTTGCCATATCGGATGTTGACGACGTCTGACCAGATAAAGCAGGCGATTTGTCTAACCATTTATTTAAGATTTCATTTAAAATACCTTTAGTGAATGGCTTACTTATATAGTCGGACATTCCGGCATCAAGGCATTTTTTCCTGTCTTCACTTCCCGCGTGGGCCGTCACAGCTACCACTGGAATTTTACTTGTATCGCTCGGAAACTTTCGTATCTGTTTTACCGCTTCTATTCCGTCCATTTTAGGCATCTGGCAGTCCATTAAAACGAGATCAAAAGTATCATTTTTAAGAGCCTCAATCGCTTGTTCACCATTTATGGCGAAAACACAATGACAACCAAAATCAGCCAACATGGAACCTAATACTTTGCGATTGGTATCAATATCCTCTGCGACCAAAATGCGGGGACTGGGGTCAAATTTGAAAAACGTGTTGGTGCGAATGTCAAAATTCTGCACCGGCAATATTTCGTGTTGTAGATTTAATTCGAAATAGAATGTTGAACCTTGGCCTACCTGGCTTTTAAACTGAATTTTGGAACCCATTAATTCCGCAAGAGTTTGGCTGATGGATAAACCTAACCCCGTTCCTCCTGATGAGCGGGATAGCGAACTATCTGATTGATAGAATGGTTTAAATAGCAGACTTTGCTCATTAGTGGAAATTCCGATTCCAGTATCTTTAACTTCAAACGATATTTTTGATTTTGAATCGCTTACTGGTAGGACAGTGACATTGACGTCGATGCTACCTTTTTCAGTAAACTTAATTGCATTTGAAATTAAGTTAGTTAAAATTTGTTGAATACGATTACGATCACCAAAGAAATTATAATTTTCACCGCCAGATACTAGAAATGAAATTGTTATCTCTTTTTTAAAAGCAGCCCAGCGAAGTTGCTTTTCGATTTCAAGTAACAATACACGTAGCGAGAAATAGCTGGGAACGAGTTCCATTTTTCCCGATTCGATTTTGCTAAAATCCAGAATATCGTTTACTAGATAGAAAAGGGTATTTGCAGATTGCTTGATAGTGTCAACAATATCATATTGCTCGGAATTGAGTTTTGTCGACATCAAAACTTCGGACATACCTATTACACCGTTTAAGGGCGTCCTAATTTCATGACTCATGGTCGCCACGAAATTGGATTTCATCTGAGAACTTTCTTCGGCGGCACGTTTACGGATTTCAAGTTCTCGTGCCATTTTCACATCAGAGATATTTCTCCAGATGGATCGACTTTTAAGGATTTCACCATTTTTTCCTCGAACTAAGGTGGAACTTAAGCTTACGTCAATTTTAGTTCGGTCTTTCCTTAAAACAACTAGTTCTACGTTGTTTATCGATCCTGTTGTTATGAATGATTCAGTTAGTTTTGGAATACAAGCTAAGCTTTCTTGTGTGTAAAAATTTGAAATATGCTTGCCCACGACTTCGTTCATCTCGTATCCAAGATTTTTTAACAGAGTGTAGTTACACTTCAAAATCATTCCCGTAGTTGGATCTACCGATAAAAGCATATCCGGCGCTTCGTTGTATAAATCAGTGTACATTTTTTTAGTTTCAATTAGGTCTGCAAGGGTAGTGCTAATTTCCGTGATGTCATGAAGGGTTCCGTGCACTTCTTTTTGTCCCGTGACTTTGTTTAACCTTAACTCGGCTCGACCATGAACGGTCTTTTCGGTTCCGTCCATGCGCTTAAAGCTGTGTCTGATTTCTACAGGCGTTCCGTATTCGATGCACTTTTGCATTTGAGACCGGACGTTCGTTAAATCATCTTGTAAAAAATAAGATTCAATTACATCTAAACTTATGGTTTTTCCTTGCGGAATGCCGTAAATATTGTACATCTCTGTCGACCATTTGGGAGTAGTTGATCCCAATTCGAGTGTCCAACTTCCTACATGCGCCAGTTTTTGTGCTTCCATCAGATCGAATTCTTTTAGTTTTAACTCGTCTAATGCTGTTTCCCGTTCCCAGTCATTCTTATTAAGACTTAGGGTAGTGAAAAGCAGCGCGAAGCCAAAAATTATAAATGAGCTAACGATGATAATATTAAAAGCATATTGGTCGTCATACAATTCATGCTTTATGCCCAAACTAGCAACCACGGCGGTTATCAATAGCATCGGAAAAGCAAACAGAGTTGATTTTCTCAATTGCCTGCTTCCGATATTTTCTGCAATTAGAACTGGCATCCATCCAGAGGTTGGTTCTAGCATAAGCATTGATGTTGAAATGAGCAGTAAGTTGATGGCGACAGATAGTGTTGTAGTACTAAAAAACATCTTTGAACTTAGTAGTCGAGATTCAAATACATACGCCAATATAGTGCTGACCGAAATAAGAATAGTTGCAACGCTGAATAGTTGAGAGGCTTTAACAAATTTAGCGTCTTTAAAATTTCTTATAATTAAAGATTGGGCGCAGAGGAAAAAACAAGATAGAGACAAAAATGAAATTTGATTATTTTCGTATAGTATTGGGGCGATATTGAAAATCACTAAAAAAAAGTAGAATAAATACAAGGAAACGAAAACTAAGCTCAAATTGGCCAAGAGATCTAATGTTTTTTTTGTCGAACGGCTCTTGTCTAAAAAAATTGCATTGCTAGCCAAGATGAAAATGATTAAGGATTCGAATTCGTGCAAGTAAAGACCAGACGTCTGAAAATAAGTTAAGTTTAGAATCAGACTTGAAAAGGACGAAATAGCGAGCATGTAAAGTATGATTCTAGAAAATAAAATGGATTTTTGAACCAGTTTATGATTGAACGTAAATCGTATAGGCATATGGGTAAATTATATAATAAATATAATTTTTTAAATATTGGGATAATTTTGAAGGTATAGGAGCCTATCAGAATGTCTAGTTTTAGAGGTATTATACGACATTTTTTTATGAGACCTTCTTTGTTTTTAAGAATGAGTTAGGCTATTAAGATCAAGGTTGGGCAAAGTTGATGAATAAAGTCTTGTTAGTTGAAGACTCAGAAGAATCTAGGTTATTAGTTTCACGGGCCTTAGCGAATTCCGATATTGAGCTTTTTATCGCCGAATCAAAAAATGGCTTAACAAACCTTATTAAAACTCAGGGCGCCAATTTTGATTTAGCGGTGATTGATATTGTCTTGCCGGATGGGACAGGGTTTGAAGTTTTCGAAATTTTGCAAACAAACGGAATGCGCAAAGATGCACCCGTATTTTTCCTGACTAGTTCGTCTGAACTCGAATCCAAACTGATGGCTTTCAATCTGGGCGCCGATGATTATTTAGTAAAGCCGATCAGTCCAATCGAGCTCAGAGCCAGGATCGAAACAAAACTTAAGAAAACAAAAATAATAAATTCTGACGTCATCGCCAAAGGTAGTTTGCGAGTCGAACTGTCAGTGCTAAAGGCCTACGTGTTAAAAAACGGGCAGAAAGCTGAAATTCATCTGACGACCACTGAGTTTAAAATATTAGCTTTTTTGATGCAAAATGAAAATACCACTTTTTCCCAAGACGAATTGATCCAATCGATTTGGGGAAAAGATGTCCATATTATTCCCAAAACAGTTGTTTCTCATGTGTATGGCTTAAGAAAAAAGCTAGCGGCAGAATCTTCGTATATTGAAAATATTCCGCACGTTGGATACAGATTCAAGGTACCAAATCCAAACGACGAAACGGCTTAGGAATCTAAACAGCTTTTTTATTAGGCTGACTTAGGAATTCTTTTGTCATATAGGCAAAACTACTTGCTGGTGATACAAATAGCATCGACAAATATCCGGAAAAGATACTTCGATCAGTGTCTTCTAATATAAGGATTCGTTCTAAATTACGTCGTAGGCAGCGGTTCCATTGTGCACGACTAATGTTAGTTAAAAATTGATAGCAAAATTTCTTTCTTTCTAGCACTGATGGTGCGTATTTTTCAAATCCATCTAAATTCGTATAGTAAATATTATTTTGAATGGCTCGTAAGTCTAGATCCTTTAATCGGGAAGAGATGGAGGGCACGGCTTTGAGACGCTTTGAGACTTGATCTGTGCTGCCGATATCTTGAATGTTTACAATAATCGTTGGAATCCCATATGAATTTTTGTCATTCAAGACGTCGACAAGGTTTTTGAGCGAATCATCGTCAACGAAAATTACCTGTGCGGTTGAGTTTAAATCAATTGATTTGGCAAGGCCTTCAGATTTTTTTTCAATTTCTAAATTAATTTTTTCTGAAGGAAGAGTCCCTACCACAGTTTTAATTTTCATTCGGATTTCGTTGGCTTTAATGTCAATGTTATTTAGTGCTGGTTTTTCGATATAGTCTTTCGCGCCAAGTCCTAGAGCCTTGTATGCTAGATCCATGTTTTCTCGCGATGCGGATGTTAACATTAATACCGGGGGATGGGACGCATTGTAATACTTTTCCAAATACCCAATTCCATCTAGTTCTGGCATGTGAATATCCAGTGTCATTAAATCAAATTTTAAGCCGCCTTTAATTTTTTGAGCAGCTTCAATCCCGTTTGATGCCGTAGCAACAATTTCGAATCCATTTTCTTTATTTAGGATCGCTCCTAAAATTTTCAAAATTGTACTAGAATCATCGACGCAGAAAACACGTATTGGTGCGGGCGCGCGAACTTGTTTCGGAACGATTTTTTGGACAACAGCTTTGTTTTCTGGGCCAAAAATGGATGGGCTGAGTTTCACTAAGCCTTTTGGATTTTTAGTTAATGCCTCTGATAAGCCAACAAAAAGATAACCTTCTGGGTTCAGTCGTTCCGCCAGCGCATCTGATATTTTTAAAATGTCTTGTTTTTGAAAATAGATAAAAACGTTCCGACAAAATATAAGATCAAATTTACCTAGACTTGAAAAAGCACTGGAATCCATTAAATTCATTGCTCGAAAAGTGCAGAGTTTTTTTACGTCTTCTTTAACTTTTGCAAAGTTACTAATTTCGCCTGTTCCACGAGTCCAATATTGGGAAAGGTAGGTAAGGGGAATTTCCTTTACTTCATTCCAAGTGTAAACAGCATTATTCGCAAACTTCACCGACATTTTGTCGATATCGGTTCCAATTATTTCTATCGATAAATCGATTGAATTGGTTTTAAAATAATGGTCAATGAACATAAATAGGGAATAAGCCTCTTGCCCTTTGCTGGACGCCGCCGACCAGACTCTGATTTTTTTGCGACCTGAATTTTTAATTTCTTCGAGAAGTTTTGGAAGAATACTAGCTTTTAGATATTCGAATTGGCTAAATTCGCGAAAGAAAAATGAGTGATGGATCGTAAAGGCCGAAATTAAATCTTCGATTTCAGATTCTCTATGTTGCTTGAAATAAGCGATATAAGCGGCCTCATCCGCTAGTCCAAGAGTAATCGCCCGTTTGGTTAAGCGGGATTCGATCATATTTAGTTGCTTTTTCCCGATTACGTTTCCCGTGCGCTCAGCGACGGCCATGACGACAATATTCATCAGCTCGTCGGTCAGGTTAATTTTGGTGTCAGACAAATTACACGTCCTTAAAACGTGGATCTTCGGACGTAGGCACGTCGTCTCCAGAAGTCTTGGCTAGTTTTTTAGAAATTGTTCTTTGGTACGATTTTGATTTATCTAAATTGATAACGTTGGTGGCTGATTCTGGTTTCTTGTTTTCAAAAGTTGTCTTTGAATTTTCATTGGATTCGCCTTTTCCAGATACGACTTTCGACAGTTCCGATATGATTTGATTCATTTGATCGGATTGATCAGAAAGAGAGTTTGCATTTCCCGATACGTTTTGTGACGTGGTCGCATTGGCGTGAGTCGTCTTATCAAGCTCATTCATCGCTTTAGTGATTTCATTTACACCTTGAGATTGTTCTTGGCTGGCAACACCAATTTCAGAAACCATGGTAGCTAGATCATCAACATTTACAACGACGTCTTTAAGAATTTTTGCGCATTGATCGGCAATTGTTATTCCGGTGCGCAGCTTTTGACGTCCTTCCGAAATCAAACCTTCCACTTTGCGTTTGCTTTCAGAAACCGTGTTTTCTACGTTTTTTATACTTTCATTCAGCATTTCTGAAATTTCTTTGGCAGCGTTTCCGCTCATCTGCGCAAGATTGCCAACTTCTTCTGCGACGACGGCGAACCCTTTTCCATGTTCTCCCGCACGGGCGGCTTCTACTGACGCATTAAACGAAAGCAACTTTGTTTGAAATACTATATCGTTAATTACTTTTGTTTTGTTTCCGATTTCTGCAATCACTCTGGCAATGTCGCTAATTTGGTTGTTGCTGTCATCGATTTGCTTTAGCACCGCTTCGTTACTCACGTTAATTTCATTAATAGCGTGAGACATTTCTTCTACAGATTCTTGACCCCGTTTGGCAATCTCAGCAGAATTACCTGCTACTTGTTGTGACCGAGTTGAATTTTCGTTGCTCTTCTTGATCATGGCATTGATCTCTTCGATAGAGGCGGCGGTTTCTTGAAGAGCCGATGCCTGTTCCGTAGCTGATTCCGACAAACTGTGCGCTGACGTAGTAACTTCAGACGCATTTTGTGAAACTTTTAAAGATTCAGATTCTAGTCGAATGATAATGTTTTCTAACGTACCGCTTGTTGATTGGGCTACCACTACAGTAAGACCAGCAATTAGAAATAGAACTATGAGCCCAGAGATCGCAAGCAAGATACTTTGTAAGATAAATTTGTCGTTTTTGGCTACTTCGAGAGTTACTACCCAGCCCTTTCCAGGGTAGGTTGAGAAGCCTTGTTCGCGAGAGTAGGCTTTAATTGCGGATTCTTTGATGTTTTCAGATTCTTCAATGAAATCTGCGGATTTAGTCGATTTCCCGTTAAGGAAAGTGTCGGCAATCGCATCTTTGCCGTTTAAAATTTTTGTCGAATCGGTGTGATGTAGATAATTCCCTTTTGAGTCAATGAGATGAGAGATTACTACGGTGAATCTATCATCAACTAACTTTTTAGCTTAACTTTGTATTATGTCTTTTACCACGTCATTCCAGCTCATTTGGTTACTCCAAACACCTAGAATTTCTCCAGTTGCACTGTCCCTGATTGGAGCAGCAAAAGTCATTATTTTTCCATCAGAAGAAACAAAACTTCCAATATCATTGTCCAAATATAAATCTGTATAGTAGGCTTGGCCGGGTTGTATTTTATTTTCAATGCAGTTTTTAAACCAATCCTTTTCCGAAAAGTTTTTTCCTTTGAGTGATGAAGTTTCAAGCGTTTTGCCTTTTTTATCTACTTTGTTTAGGGCGACAACGTTTCCTTTTTTATCTAATACTAACATGACGTCGTAAATAGGTGCATAGGCAGCCATCATGTCATTCATAAATTTTGTGATTCTTTCTGGGTCGCCACTGCGTGCCGGCTCAGACAGTGCAAATGCTTGAACGTCACCAAATCGTTCGAATAGATTGCGGTCTATTTTGTCCGCAATGCCGTCTGCGGCGCCTGTGACGATATCCGATTTGATATGAATGGTGTCGTGGTACAATTCGTAGGTTAAAAATCCGCTTGTCAAAAGTGCGACTAAGCTGAGGGCTCCGATAGCTACCTGTAATTTTCTTTTAAATGACCAGTTACCAAACATACGTACCTCCAAATGGTCTACCGCTATTGGTCGGTCTAATTTTCTAGGTCCAAAAGTGGGAACAACTATCTATTCAGATAACTTCATCATTAATCCAGAAATCTGGATTGATGTTGGGTCCCTAACCTACCGAAATGTCTTGATAGGACAAAATCTGGAAAAGGAGAGTTCCATGAGAGTATTATTTTTTTGTACGCTGTTAGCTGCGTCCAGTTTGTATGCGAACCCAACTTTAGCACTGGAAGCGTGCGGAGCTGTGGCTTCTAGTGAGGGTGCGACGTGTGAACAATTCAAAGCACAGTTTGATTTAAGCAAATGTGAGAAAGACATAGGAACAGTATCCGCGACGCTAGCGTGCGAAGGCGACAAGGTTGTGGCCACCTATAAAAGTAAAACAGCCAATTATCGCGCTATATTTGAACCTAAGTTGCAAGGTTGGGGTAAAAAAAGTTACGAACTGCAAGGAAAGATTTGGAAGCACATAAAGGCAGTAAAACCTGTTGTGAAAAATATTATTAAAAATGAACCGCCTGTTGCTAAGGCCACAGAGCCAATCGCACGGGATATTGCCTCTGTTTTTGTTCCGGCACCACCGCCAGCGCCAAGTAAAATTAAAGAAGAAGAATTAAATAACATTGTAAATTTGTTTTCTGGTGTCAGTATTAAGGGCTCGGTGGATGCCTACTATGCGGGTAATTCAAATAATCCCGCTCCCCTCAACGGAACACCAACCGTGACGGCGCCGCAAGTTCAAAATAAATATCATGTTTTTGATGTCTATCACGATGATTTACAATTGAGTTTTGCACGACTTCAAATTCAAAAGCGATCTGATGATTTAACGACGACGCTTGATTTTGGTTACGGGCCTACGATGCAAATTGTATCGGGCGGTAAAACAGACGCGGCTCAATTCAATTTAAAACAAGCGATTATTGGATACAAACCGACAGAAAAAATTAATATCGAGGTAGGACGTTTCGTTACCTTCCTGGGCTTTGAATTGATTGAAACTCAAGACAATTGGAACTATTCGCGCGGTTTACTGTTTGGATACTTTGTACCGTTTTGGCATCAAGGTGCTAAAATTACTTATTCCGTTACTGACACGGTTTCTGTAATGGGAGTGGTCGCTAATGGCTGGAATAATTCATATGACGACAATCGAAATAAATCCTACGGTGGCCAAATTGCTTGGAATCCGTCGCCGAACGGTGCTTTGTACGTAAGTGCACTATCGGGCCCTGATGCGACTCCGACTAATATTAATGCCGATGCCAAAATAGAATCTAGAACTGTTGTCGATATCGTTGGAACTTACAAACCAAACGATAGTTTGTCGCTTGGTTTGAATATTGACTACCTATCTCATAAGAAATCGGCCAGCGGCATTGCAGGGTATTTAAGATACCAGCTCGATCCCAAGTGGGCCCTGTCGCCAAGAATAGAAGTCGTTGAAGATAATGATAACCTAGCGATGGGTGAGTCTTTCGACGGCGGACAAAAACTTTCATCTTATACATTCACAGTCGAGCGAAAACTGAATCCAAATCTTTTATTCAGACTTGAAGGACGAATAGATTCTAGTAACAAGAATGTTTTTACTAATAACAACGACACAAAATCTAGTCAGACAGTAGGAATTTTAGGCATCACTGCCAGTTTTTAACGATCTGAACCCAGACTATAAACAAAGTCTGGGTGAAGATTTCTGGATTGTGTAAGTTGTCGAAAAGCATGCTCATTTTGAGTTTTTAAAGTTTTAGTAATTGTGCGGGTATACCGAAAATATGTAAGTAGAGGTTGCACGTATGATCATGCCGAAAAAACATTCTAGAGAATCCGAACGACTAGCGGCGCTGAAAGCGCTGTCGTTGCTGGATACAATGAGTGAAAAAGAATTCGAAGAAATTACTTTTTTGGCATCTAAAATTTGTAATGCGCCGATCGCGCTTATTTCCTTGGTAGATGAAAATCGACAGTGGTTTAAATCTAAACACGGTTTGACCGTAAATGAAACAGCACGAGACATCTCGTTTTGTGGGCACGCTATTTTAGGGAATGACATTTTTAATATCCCGGATGCCAAAAACGATGAACGCTTTGCCGATAATCCTCTGGTTACCGGAGAGCCTCACGTAGAATTTTACGCCGGTATTCCGATCTGTGATCCTGAATCTGGTTTACCAATCGGCACACTCTGTGTGATTGACCATCAGCCGAAACAATTATCACTAGAACAATTAGAAGGACTAAGAGCGCTTAAAAATCAGGTGCAAACGTTACTCCAGTTACGTAGCCAGGTCTCATCAAGCAAAAGTCTTGAGCTTCGACTGACGGCTCAAAACAGACGGTTTGAGTTTATCTTAGAGGGTGCTGGGCTGGGCTCTTGGGACTGGTGGTTGGATACAAATGTTGCCGAATTTGATAAACGATGGTGCGAAATGCTTGGGCTTAAGATCGAAGAAACACCGAAGTTGTTGTCGACCTGGGATTCGATAGTTCACCCAGATGACAAAATAAAAGCGTACCGGGATATACAAGATTATCTACAGGGCAATACGACTGTTTATGAAAACCTGCACCGATTAAAACACGTATCCGGAGACTGGGTTTGGATTTTATCTCGCGGCCGAATTAGCGAGCGCCAAGAAGGCGGTCGGCCAATTCGTTTCACAGGTACTCACTTTGATGTGACCGAACAGGTTAAATCTGAAAAACAACTTGAAGAGGCGCAAAAAATCGCAAAGATTGGAAGCTGGAGTTTTGATTTGCGTACTCAAAAGCAGACGTGGTCAAAAGAGCATTACGAGATATTCGAGATCCCAACATTTCAATCAGAAGAGTCACTATTTCAGTCCTACCGTGATCGCATTCATCCCGAAGATCTGCCGCAGTTAGATCGTTTGCTTGAACAGGCATTGAGCTTGGGACATGGATTTGTCTACAATCATCGAGTAGTCCTAGACAATGGCAATCGAACTAAGTATGTGCAGGGCATTGGAAAGGTCACACTAGATATTCAAGGAAAACCTATTTCTGTTTCAGGTACATGCCAAGACGTCACTACGAAAGTCGAAATGGAAAGTGAACTTGAACAAAAAAGATTGGAAACAATTCATGCCTCTAAAATGGCTACTCTCGGAGAAATGGCTGCTGGAGTGGCGCACGAGATAAACAATCCACTCGCAGTGATTAAAGGTAATATTTCTCTAATTCAAAGTAAACAGCTCGATAATGAAAAGATGGACGTCCGTTTAAAAACGGTGATGTCTTGTGTCGATCGAATTGCAAAAATTGTAAAAGGCTTAAGTCTGTTTTCCAGATCGTCTTCGAACTCGGAAAGGGAAAATTGCCGAGTTTCAAAAATGATCCAGGATTCCATTTTTCTGTCG
>CAZCHT010000138.1:0-12245 GCA_964498705.1 uncultured Bdellovibrio sp.
CTCAGCCGCCGCATGGATGCGGTATTGTTGGCGTAGCCAACCGGCTGCTTGAGCCCATGGAGGGCGTCCTCCCAAAAAGCAAAGTCTCTATCAATAGGAAGATCCCCAATTCCACCTCGAAACAAAACTTCAAAATAAAGAAGTAAGAGCCTAATTAACACTCAAGGGGTTTTTAAAAAGAAAAAAGCCACCCAGGTGGATGGCTTCCTCTCTCTTAAGCTTTTTTACTTTGCTTAGTAGATTTCGACGAAGAACTTGAACGCAGCTTCGTTTTTGATTTTGTTTATAATATCTGGGTTCGTAATTACGAACGAGTTAGCTGATGCTGTGTAATCAGTTGGGCTTAGCTCGACGAATTTACCTTTTGTAAACCAAGATGAGTACCATACTCTGGTGATTTGCTGAGAGGTTTCGATATCAACAACTTTGAATGAGCTCGCTAGTTGCGCCGCCACCTTTTCACCTAAGAATTTCAGAGCGTCTCCGTATTCACTGCTGGCGGCTTTAACATCGCGGACTTGACCGCCTACGCTCAGAGCGATGCGATTGTAATCGGCGCCTTCAACTTGGCCGCTGACTATGCTTTGGTTAGAGAATGCGATCATACTTACATAACCATCACCCAGTACGTTGTCGAAACTATTTTTGATATAGTTTTCTAAGTTGATCTCGTTTTCACGCACCAACTTAACTTCGTTCGACGGACTTGGATCAGCATCGTAGTATTGCAATTTGTTACGGACGTATTTATTAGGCAATATTGTTCCCGCCGGTTTAACGCATTCGTTATCAACCACCGCAATGCTCGATTTACCCGTGATTTGCACTGATGCTTTACGAGCCATCTTACAAGAAACCACTTTTGCTGGGTCCATGTTTTGATTTTTCATCGCAATGTACTGTCTTACTGTTGATTGTGAGTTATCAACTTCACTGTTAGCAGCCAGTTTACATAAACCGCTTTCTGCGCAAGTTAAAGAACACACATCCACATCGTGTTGGTATTTCGAGTTATCACTGTTAGGTAGGGTCAATCGAACCGATGCCATGGCACGAACTGATGCACCCGTTGTTACAACAGACCCAATACTACATGCATTGTTGTAGAACTGATTCATTGTTTTGCCAGCATAAGGAACAGCGAAACTACTAGCATCTTTGGTTTTACATGAATCGGCAGTACATACATCATCGCAACTTACTGGTGCGTCGATTGCTTTTGCAACTGCTACGTCTGTAACCGATTCATCATAAGAAAGATAACTTGAATACTGAACTGATTTATCACGGCACTCAGAATAATCGGCCATGAAGCTTCCGTTACAAGCGACTAGTCCAACCGAATCGGTAACTGTGTTTGCCGAGCGAGCTACTTTCGCTAAAGCTGCATATTCAGCGGCATCACCAGCCGCATATTTTTGTTTAAAGTAATCTGCGACCACAACTGAATTGTGGGATGCTGTCGCGCCTACGCAAGCTCCGGGAACTTCAGCACATGTTAAATTTAACAAATTGATGCTGACATCTACGCCCGCTTTGTTTTTAGTTACGATTGGTTCAAAACCAAACCAATGAATTTCTGCTGCGTCTACTGGTTTAACTGGAGGCTTAAGTGAATACTTACGGTACTCCGGTTTGTAAGCGCGATAGGAAACATACGTCGCTGGTTTGTTTTCGCAAGCTAACAATCCATTTGGATTATTATTCGCATTGCCTGTGCAATACGATGCGATAGCCGTTTCACACTGACTTGCATTCATTGAATACTTAACCGCTGAATCGGAATTAATTGCTGTCAATATTTTCGTTTTATTAGAGTCAGCCCCTGTCACTTCCGAATTGTAAACTCGGCAATGGTTTGTAGGATCTGGTACTAAAATATTTCCATCGATGTTAAGCGCTGGTGAAGCCGATGATTCTTGAGCCAAGATAGCACTCAACTCACCCGCACTACACGCACGCGATGAACCTACGGCTACACCTAAGCCAGCTTCGTAAGTAACCGCTTTGTGTCCATAACTGCCATCATATTTAACAGGGACACCAGAACGAGTAATCTGATACGTAGAAGACGATGTCACTGAACACGAAACGTTAGAATAAACTATAGACTGGCCTGCTGATAGTGCTGGCTTGCTCGTGTCGATGCTCGATGCATACGCGATATCACATGTAGATGGCGTTTTTCCATTCACAGTGATTTTAACTGCCAACGAAGTTTTATAGGTAGCATTGTTAGTCACGCTCATATTTTCGTAACTCACGTTAGCTTTGCTGCCATCTTTTGCCGCGATGTATGAACCTAATGCGCCATTAACCGCGGGATCATACTTACCAACAATGTTGAGGATAGTTTGATTTGCTTCGATAACATTGGCAGCTGTAGCCGACTCAGCACCATACGTTGTATTAGTGCGGTTTCCGTCTTTTGCTACGATGCTATTGTGAATATCAGTTGAGTTAGCAGGAGCCGCACCCACCACAAGGATCGCTTGGTTAGCTTCAACAACATTAGTATCTGTAGCTGAATATCCCGTATATGTTGTATTTGCTTTGTTACCATCTTTTGCTTTGACGTAATCTAAAATATTACTCACCGGAGCTGCACCCGATAAATTTGCTATCTCAACATTAGATTGAGTTGTAGACGCGTCAGCACACGCGATTTCTGAATAAACCAGTGTTTCGCCTTTACCTGCATCAACACTTGGCTTAGCTGGATCGATCGAGCTAGCAAACGCTGGCGTACACGAAGCTACTGAAGGCGTAACACCATCTTTAGCGATATTTAACGATACTAAGTTCACAGTTGCACTACGATCCAAACAATTAATTGAAAGATAAGAGAACGATTCATTAGCCGCCAGTGTGCCTTCTGCGTATACACCTTTTGCTAATGTTTCGTTGCAACTTGCTACTGCTGGTTTCACGCCAACAACTTCAACAACTTTGTTGTCTACCGTTTCATCATTGTTAATCACGCACTCTGTTACTGTGTATTTATAACTTTCACTTGCACTTAATGTTTTTTCTAATGAATAAACCGCAGGAACAGTTCTTAGCCAATCTTGAGTACATTGAGAAATATTAGAAAAGTTCACGTTAGAAACGCGAATTGGGCTTGGTGGCGTATACGTTTCAACCACAACCGTTTGGTTACCTTCTTTTTTAAGGATAGTTTCGCGTTTGTAATTTACACGTTGATATTTAGCCACTTTTTTACGTTTTATATCTACAGCGTATTTTGGAGCTGTATAAGTACGCTTACCATTTACCGCATATTTTTGGCTGATTCGATCAAAGTTGATTTTGTGTTTTAATGTCGTACGGGTAAAATTCAGATTGTGCTTGATATTAACACGGTCAAATTTCAAATCGTGTTTCCAAAAATCAATAACATCGGCGCCACCAGAATCGATCACTTTTCTATCGAAGGTAACAACGTGAGTATTTTTCAAAACTTTCAACCGCGCTAGCGATTGGTTAAACTTCACATCGCAACTTGCCATTCTTTCAGCTAACTCAGCTTGAATACTTTCGTAACCCCAAAGGATATGACGAGTGTATGGCTTTTTAACTTTAAATGTAACGCTCTTATCGCTTGGGATAGAGTAAGAAACATTTGAATCTGTGTCGACGCATTCACCTTTGTATAAGAATCCAGGAACGGGTTGTTGGAATTTATAAGACTTAACACACTCTAATCCCGCAGTGTCATGTTCTTTTTCATCAGATACCAAGATGAACGTTGCAAGCTCACCTTTTTTGATTAAAGAGTTCTCTGGATTATTTTTAACTTCATGAAGAACGCGAGCCATAGCGCAAAGACCACTCTCTTTTTCAACGACATCAGACAATGGAACGTTATCTACCGTAAACCCATTGTATGCGATACTTTTTGAAAGGAATTGCTTGTCTGGGTCTAGAAATTCCACACGTGCTTTCACTTTGGCCACTAGGTCTTGGATAGATTCACCTTTAGAATACTTCACCGACACGATACTTGGTTGATCGATGTGAGTTAAATAGGCTGGTGAAAACTCAGAATTGATTACGTCGTATTTCGCTCCAACACTTGAAGGAGCACGTGTAGTTCGGACTTTAAAGCCGACCATGTCACCCTCTAATAGACCCGAAGTTTTACGTGCTGAAACGTTACCATCAGCTGGACGGAAAACTTCAATCATGCTTTGAACATACTGAACACTTGAAATCTCGTAAATTTTTTCAATTACTTTTTGATAATCATTTTTTGCATCCACACTGCTTTTAAAAAGCGAATTACTGATGTTATTTAATTGAGCTGTCGTAATAATGAAAATTTCAGAATTGTAATCTGAAAGACCTTGGCTATTAGCTGAAAACATTTTCTCAATATTATTCATTAAGTTAACTTGGCTAACGCGCATAGAATCTGAGTTATCTAATACTAAAAAGATTTTTAAATCAGGGATGACTGGTTGAGATACATCGATATAACGGTATTCTTCGACTTTGCCTGTTGGTTGCGCGTTCGTACAGCGAACATGCGAGGGGTTAACAGCGCAGATATCTTGTACAAGCGTATCTGATGCGGCTTCTTCCATTTTCAGTGCGATATCACCTTGCTGCCCACAGTTCTGGAAGAAAAGAATACTTACAATGCTCAACGCAACCCACGCAGAAAAGCCAGACAAGAAGTTTCGGTTGATATTCATAAGAGTCCCCCAATATTACGTATTTAGGATAGCATAGAACTTATATATTCTAAGCGCATTTTCATCATGAGACACTCAATATGATATCCAATTTTTCACTCGTTAAATAGATTGACAGTTTACTCCAGTAAAAACTAATTTGTTTCAGAAATTGTTATACTTTTAGTCACTTAGAAAACGAGAAATATTATGGATACATCAACGACACAAAAGACTCCTCTTAATGACAATCACAAAAAACTGGGCGCCAAAATGGTGAGCTTTGCTGGATGGGAAATGCCCATTCAGTACACACAACTAAAAGAAGAACATCACGCTGTACGAAAGGCTGTTGGACTTTTCGATGTATCTCATATGGGTGAAGTTCGCTTCAAAGGTCCAGAGGCTCTGAACACATTGCAGTGGTTAACAACTAATGACGTTTCTAAACTTGAGTCTGGTCAAGCACAGTACTCTCTTCTGCCAAATGCAACCGGCGGTTTAGTTGATGATATTATTGTTTATTGCTTAGAGAAAAATAACGATTACCTAGTTTGTGTAAACGCAACAAACAAAGATAAAGATTTTGCGTGGATGACTAAAAATAATCGCGGCGCGCAAGTGACAGACGAAAGCAGTCAATGGGGACAAATTGCGGTTCAGGGCCCCAAGGCTCATGAATTATTAAACTTAGTCTTCAAAGAATCTTTTGAAAATGTAAAAAACTTCAGCGTACTTCATAGGAAATTCACAAATCAAAAAGGCAAACCCGTAGAAGTAATTATTGCAACCACTGGCTACACTGGCGAACGCGGTGCCGAAGTATTTGTTCCGTGGAGCGAAACTGAAAGTCTATGGAATCTTCTTCTTGAAAAAGGACAACCGTTGGGTGTTCAACCGATCGGCTTAGGCGCCCGTGATACTCTGCGCACAGAAAAGAAAATGTCTCTCTACGGACATGAAATCAATGACGAGATCAATCCTTACGAATCGGGCTTAGGCTGGGCGATTAAACCAGATGCTAAAGACTTTATGGGCCGAACTGCTATATTAAAAGGCAAAGAAGCCGGCTTAAAGAAAAAACTCGTGGGCATGAGAATGATTGAAAAAGGCATCCCGCGCGAGTTGTACACTCTATATTCTGCCGACGGCACACAAACGGGCTGGGTAACGAGCGGTACTCACTCTCCCAGCTTGGATGCTCCAATTGGCATTGGCTATGTGAACGTAAAAGATGCAGAAATAGGTACAGAAATCCTAGTCGACATCCGTGGCCGAAAAGTTAAAGCTCAGGTGTGCAAAACGCCGTTTGTTTAAGGCTTTGCCTTGACTTTCGGGTCAAAACACATTGTATTTGGTAGCGATTACTACAGTTAAAAATAGAGGTTTAGAATGGTTTACAGAATTCCTGAAGATAACTACTACACAAAAGAACATGAGTGGGCACAAGTTGATGAAAATATCGTCACTGTAGGGATTACTGAATTCGCACAAAACCAATTAGGCGAAATCGTTTACGTAGAGCTTCCAGAAGAAGGCCAAAAAGTTACTCAAAATCAACCATTTGGCGTTGTTGAAAGCGTTAAAGCCGTAAGTGATCTTTATTCTCCCGTTTCAGGCACAGTCATCGAGGTAAACAACACTCTTGTTGATGACCCGGCTCCGCTAAATGACGATCCAATGAATGATGGCTGGTTAATCCGCATCGAGATGGACACTGAAAAAGAACTGGCTCAGTTAATGAGAGCTGGTGATTACAAAAAACTAATCGCTGAAAAATAATTTTTAACTCTGTAGCCGAAAAAGATTTGATTTTAGAATCTAACTTGGCTACAAAGAGATTCCTTTATCTGCCCCGCTGGTGAAATTGGCAGACACACTAGACTTAGGATCTAGCGCCGAGAGGCATGGGGGTTCAAGTCCCTCGCGGGGCACCATTTTTTAGAGACTCCTTTTAATTTGATCTGAGACAAAACCCCAAACACCTTTTTCAAGTCATATCGCACAGTTAACCCTTCTAAAGAAAAGTTCGAGTGCACGTTTTTGAGTAGCACTAGTCTTTCACTAAGTGTCGCCGATGGAGAGACTGGTGGACAAGCCTATTTTAATAACGAGCGAAGTGATATAGCTCATCCGGAGGTCAGGTTCCTATGAAAAAGAAATCTATCGAATTATCAGCGCAAGATCTGCTAACAAAGATGAAAGACAAGTCTACTTACAAAAAGATTAAGGATTCCGAAATAGATTATTCGGATATTCCTAAATTTACGATTAAGCAGCTTAAGAAATTTAAACGTGTTGGTCGTCCATTAGCTGGTGATTCACCACGTGTGGCAATCTCTGTTCGAATTGAAGAAGATGTACTGAGTCGTCTCAAAGACAAGGCTGACGAAGCTGGTATCGGCTATCAGTCGTTGATTAACGAAATTCTCAAAAAAGCTGTTTAGAGAATTCCGAGAACTATACTGTATGAAAAATAAAAAAAGTGAAACTCGAATGTTTTTAGAGAAGATCACGGTCGGGTCCGGTTACACTCGGCAGACTCATCGAAGCCGTCAGCCCTGAGCGCGCAGCACGATTGCATTAACTGGGCAACTCGATATCCTACAAGATTGGATCTGGAAATCTCAAGCCAAGGTGATTTATGATTCACGCAGTTCAAACTGGGTTCCCCGCATTTTTTTAATGAGGATAAAGTAATAGGATCTAATTCATCGAAGCATCAAACTACTCGTCATAAGTTTTAGGGCGACGGTAGCTGCTATTTTCCTCTATCGGTAAATCACTTTCACTGAAGCGCAAAGAATTAAGACACTATCCAGCTGTCTTGATCCTCTTTGCAATTGAAGATGAGTTGAGGATGAGTAAATTTTGGTTGACGCCGGACGAGTCCTTAGACTGAATCGCTTCGACCACGTCTTCCGCCATACTCCCAACGTTTGAATAAAGTATATCCGGTAGGCGTACCTTTGCTTCGTTGTTTATAGAAATTATTGCTTCTACTGAATCGACGACAAGACCGAAGCGGGCATCAGCATTCTTGAAAATTAAGACTTTATTCGATTTCTTTTCACTCCTCGACTCAAGTCCATACATAGTTTGCGCATCAGCCTCGCTGGCATTGCCTGCTAAGGACACATCAAACTCATTCGCGAGCGCCGACAATAGGTTTTTAGAAAACCCAGCGTCGTCGTCCACCGAAAGAAGTTTGAATTTTGTCGTGCTAATCGCTAGCTCCATGTTGAGGGCATAACGCAATGGATATGCCGCCTATAAACTGTTGAGCCGCCTCCCTGTGCGCTTTTGGAATTCCATTTCGCTACCACTGTCTTTTTTAAAAGACAGCAGCTATGAAAATTTTAGTGTCCTTGAATGAAGACACTAACGATTGCTCCGCCAATCAACTGCAAAATAGAAAACGTCCGACACCTAATGTTCGGACGTTTTCACTCTAAAAATAGTTTTTCGAGGCTTAGTTAGCTTCGTAAATCCGAACCTCTGGATCTGCTTCCAAGAGGGGTTTCAACTCATTAACTACGTCATGAGTGAAAAGTTCTGTTTTTAGGTAGGCCTCGGCGTGAGCTTTTGAATCAAATCCGTGAAGCACCTGAACGTCTTCGGTACGGATTAGAAGCTCTTTTGTCTTGGCCCCAGCAACAGTCTTAAGAAACGGCTGTTTGTACTTGGTGTACACGGCTGCCGCCGCGGGTCTATTTTTGTCCTGCACCTTCAAAGTAATCTCAAGATAAGTCATTTTTCCTCCTTTTGCGAAAGCCGAAACCCCGGTTAGAGCGATTAGGGCAATAGCGGTTACTAGTTTCTTCATTTTTAGTGTTCTCCTTTAAATAAAAGAATAGACCCTTTCCAATTAAACTAGAAATTGATATAATAAATATGATTGATCGACTTATTCGATGAGTGAGGTAGTATGAACATAAGTCATTTAAAGTTTGTTAGCTGCACGGCTGAGTTAAAGTCGTTTAGTCGCGCCGCCGAAAAATGCAATGTTACACAGTCTACGCTGTCTAATGGCGTTTCAGAGATTGAGGAGACATTAGGAGCCAAGCTCTTTATAAGAACAACTAGATCCGTCCAGATATCACCCTTCGGACAGATGATGATCCCACTAATCAATTCAATTCTCGCTTCCGAAACAAATCTGCTGATACAGGCAAAGAATTATTTAAATCCAGAAAAAATTCTAATTAAAATTGGGGCGTCACCGCTTCTTAACCCAAGCTTTACTTCATTGATCACTCAGGCTTTTGTTGCTGCAAACTCAACCTACGAGATTATTCTTATCGAGGATAACTTCACGCAGCTGAATGAGCGGCTTGCTAGCAATGAATTGGATTTCATATTCGTACCGACTCTTTCAGCCATGAAGAGCTGGAAGAGTTCGGTTTTATACGAAGAGCCCTTAGTCTTGGTTACTAAAGACGCATCACTTCTTAGCAAAAAAGCCATTTCAGCCAAAGATAGTAAATCTCAAAAATTTGTAATGGTCCCTGATTCTTGTGGTCTGTCAGTTGTAACAAGAGAACTTTTTCAAAAAGCTAAAATTCAGCTAAACGAGTATGAAGGAAAGGCATTGAGTTATAGTGCCCTCGCAGACTGGGCCAACAATGGTTTAGGATCTGCCTTGCTTCCCAAAAGCAAGATTCCCAAAGAAATGAGACCTATTCCTTTTGTTGACGGTTCTGGTGTAGCCGTCCGCATTCAATACCGAGCGATCTGGAACTCGTCAATTTCGGCCAACCTCAAAGTTTTCATTCCACATCTTAAAGACGCTGCCGATCGACTTTCCAAAGGGCTGTTTCAACTTTAATTAGGCAAAGGGCAAGCCGACCAAATTTTAGCTTCCCCGCATAAGGCCTTGATTTATTTTTTTGAGACTATCGAGTCCGATCTTGTGAACCTTCGGGGCTTCACTTCTCATTGCCAAAGTCATGTCCGTTAGCTGAGGATCATCGGCACTCAAATAACTTACTTGCTTCGGTGGCACCTCGCGCCTTCTTTGCCTCTTTAGCTTGAAGCGGGCCCACAAAAGCGATTACTGCTACCAGTAATATTTTTGAAATTGATGAATTCATAAGTTTCTCTATTTAATTTTATATAGTTATTTAATGCCCATATCCTGAAGCCACTGCATGACAGTGCGAGGATTGATTCCCAGCATTTTTTGAGCACTCGTTTTTTCGTTGATCGAATTAATGCTGGCCTGAGCGTGCGCCATGTATCCATTGGCGACATCAGCCGCGACAATCTCGCCAAAGAGAGGAGCTAATTTTTTACCATATTCATCAGGCCGTAGGCTTTGAAAGACGATTTTTTTGCCAAAATGTTTCGAGAACGCTTCGGCTAAATCTTTGCCTGTTATTGCAGGCAATTGCCCAACGCCAATAATACCGGTGATGGACGTTTTATTGAAAAGCTCAAAAGCGACATCTGCAACATCAAGATGCGAACTCCATGAAACGGAGTAATCGTTGCGAATCGGATATTGGAAAAGGCCTTCAGATTTTGCGGTCTCAAGTGTAATTGGGAGCAAGAGGTTCTCAAGATAAAGTCTTGGCGCAATCACAGCGACAGAAACTTCAGTTTTTTCAATTTCACGCACAAATGTAGGCACTGATGTGTTATCTGGAGTTTGAATTGGAGATCCAGGGGCATCAATGACCCAGCCACTGGTTGAGACCACAACCCGTTTTGGCTTTGATATCGCGATTGCTTGAGCAATATTTTTTGCATATTGAAGCCGCATTTCTTCAGAACCCAACGGGAGATGAACAAATACTCCGTCAGCACCTTTGTAGGCTGCAACTAGTGACTCAACAGAGCCGTTATCGACAGCGATTGCTGGTGAGTTTTTCAAGCTCTCGGGGTTTCGAACTGCTGCAACAGCGTTCTTACCAGCCTTAAGCAGCTTCATATAGAGGGGCGAGCCTTGGGCACCTGTTGCGCCGTGGATAATGTATTTCATTTTGAATATCTCCTTTTTAAATTTCTCAAAAGCTTGTGGACAGTCATCTTTTTTTACTTGTCCCTACAAGGTAATTATTAGACAATTATATCTATTCATCAAGGTAGATAGTTCAAAATAAGCGGTAAATAACGGACATTTTTGTGAATTTGGAGAGGAGGCAAAAAACATATGAAACACAACATAATTAAATTAGTAAAAAAAAATCAGCATGTGGAGATCCCGCGTCTCGAATATCGGCCAGCAAGTTCGTCATTGGATTTGGAGATATTCAAAATTTCGGATCTTCGTGCTCGAGCTTGCCCTCAGGATCTTCGCGCAACCCATCGGTACGAATTTTATCTTTTGATTTGCGTAACTAAAGGCAACGGCATTCAGACGATCGACTTTCAGCCCATTGAGTGTCAGCCGGGTTCATTTCTCGTAGTAAAACCTGGGCAAGCTCATAACTTAAGGCAGGAGCAAGATTGGGATGGCTGGATGATTCTTTTTCGACCTGAATTTATAGGCGTTTCCCGAGTAATGAATCCTGATTCTCAACTTGATGTGATTCTCGAAGAGCTTCAAGAGCACCTGTTGCTTAAAGAACAGGAGCAAAAATGCGTGACGGACGTTATCGTCAAAATGCAAATGGACATTGGAATTAAAGCGCCGAACAAGGAAATCCACGCACTTCTTCGCCATCAGCTGTCGGCCTTTCTTCTGCGCCTTTTTATTTTTTATGGACAGAGGCAGGAACAAAAAAACGTAGACTCCAGAGCGGTAGAGCGATTTAAAATTTTTCAAAGACTTATAGAGGTTCACTTTACTCGGTGGCATCAGGTCGCAGAATATGCCAATCAGCTTGGGTGCTCAGAAAAAAGTTTAACTCGTTCAACTATTGAGGCCACAGGAGTAACTGCAAAAGCGCTTATTGCCGCTCGGATAATTCTAGAAGCAAAAAGGCTGCTTGCACACACTGACTTGTCGGTAAGTGAGATCAGTGAAAAACTCGGATTTGACGAAACTACAAACTTCATAAAATTTTTTAAGCGCGGGGTAAGCAATACACCTGCAACTTTTCGATTGAAATCACGAGTTCAGCCATAGCTACGAGCGTTTATCGAATATGTGAAAGAGCTTGATGATTAGGATTCGACAGAAATGATTGATTGAGTTTTTTTAAGCTCACCAATCCTGTCTTATGTGCTTTCATAGCCTCACTTCTCATAGCCAAAGTCATGTCCGTTAGCCCTCCCGCAAGACCGACAGCTAATGCCAACTTGATAATCCCTAAAATAATATTCGTGAATAGTCGCATACGAAAAACCTCCGTTAATTGTGAGGCTCTTCAGACAAGAAAAAGTGGATGGAGTGCTTCGTGAAAACTGTTTCTACTAAGACTTCAGTAAGATTTTTGTAAGATCAGGACCGTGATTTTCTGTGACAGTCCGTGATTACTTCTCTGCTCTGACCTTGGTAACTCATTGAAACGATTGATTCGTGATTCTCATTACTTAGTTCGGGGAGCAGCGACCCTAGAGACATAAATTGGCGGATTCGATGGGAATCCAATAAATTCAAGAGGATAGTTAACCTAGTAGCCA
>CAZCHT010000139.1:0-12241 GCA_964498705.1 uncultured Bdellovibrio sp.
ACTTTGCTGATTTAGTCTGAAGCACTTTAGTTTGGTAGTAATTTTCGTCAGTAAGCATTCGTTTTATTTTGTGATAGATATCATTTGTATCAAACGGATCTACAAAATCGCAGCCGCCAATCAAATTGCCGACCTCAGCCTGAGATCCGTTGTTAGTCGTAATGCATGGTTTGCCCATCAAAACGGATTCAATGATTGGTAAGCCAAATCCTTCGGTAATGCTACAAAAGACAGTAAAGTGAGACTTTTGATACCATTCGACCAAGGCCGCATCAGGAATGCGCATATGGTATTCGATATCGTAACCTTTTGCTTTTAACATATCCAGATCCGCAATAATGTTCTCTTGTAACCAGCCGGGATTGCCAACCAGTACAAACTTAAAGTTTTGGGATTCTTCAAAAAGTTTTTTGATGGCGACAAGGACACGTCGAATATTTTTTCTCGGCTCAAAACGGGCCACCATAAGTATTGTCTTCTTATCCGAGACTGATACTGCCGGCACATTTTTAGTAAAATCAAAATCGCCACCTAAATAAACAGTCTCTAGTTTAAGTGGAGACTGAACTTCGCGTGGTACAATATGCATAATTCGATTGAGTTCATTTTCCGAGTGCTTAGATATAGAAAATACCTTATCTATCGAGCGGAAAATTCGAAGGTAGTGAATGAAATCATATCCAACTGTGCAGTATTCAGGATGGGTTACAGGAATTAAATCATATAGGACCGTAGAAACAGAGACCTTGTAGTATTTCGATAGTACAGTGACAGCATTGATTCGTTCAGCTTCAGTAACTACTTCAGGCAAAAGTAATTTTTTGCCTCGAAGATCCAAGACTTCACTGCTAATCGACGATGCTAAAACTCCTGACTGAGCACTTAATCGAGCTTTAAGTCGAAAATAAAATTTCTTAGCGAACTGCCATACTGAGTTTGGCACAAGTCCTTTAACAATAGGACCGATAGCTCTAGCGGTAGAATCTAATTTGTTCAACCTCGCCGTGCTTGCAGAGTGTATGTATTTATCCCAATTGTAGAATTTGTCCACTTCATGTGGAGTCAGTAAAATCGGCTGGCCATCAAGATCAAATTTAATAAGCTCAAAGCCGGCACCATTGTTCTTCATTGCGGTAACCAATGTTCTTACAACTCTTTGAATTCCAGAATTAAAAGTATAGTGAACAGTGTGGGTGACGTCGATGAACAGGGGCTGGTTTGGAATAGCTTTTAAAGTTGATGTTGGGCGTTGTCCTTGGGGAAAATTACCTAAAACAAGCTCTTCCGTATCTGCGGGATCAGGGTAGCGACCGAATTTCTTCAAGTATGAGTCAAACAAAGTATTTTCCATACTACGTATTGTAGCCACGGTTAATGTAAAACTGAATTGCTTCTTCAGGAGTACCGATAAAGCAAATTTGTCCCTGGTGCACAACTAGAACTTTTGTACACAAGGCGCTAATCATAGATAGATCGTGTGAAACCAGAATTAGCATTTTGGCTTTATTTATCAACTCATCCATTCTAAGTTTGGCTTTATTCAAAAACTCGATATCTCCAGCTGCAAGCATTTCATCAAATGCCAAGATTTCTGGCTCGATACTGGTAGCAATTGTAAAGGCCAATCGCACGGACATACCAGAACTATAGTATTTTACCGGTACATCAATAAATTCACCTAATTCAGCGAACTCAATGATTTCCGCTTCTTTACGTTTAATTTGATCTTTCGAAAAACCAAGCATGTAGCCATTTAAGTAAATATTTTCTCGGCCTGTAAATTCCGGGTCGAAACCGGCCCCGATTTCAATTAACGGCTGGATAGTGCCATTGACAATCAGACGACCAGCAGTCGGTTTATAAATGCCAGAGATTACTTTCAACATCGTGCTCTTGCCAGCGCCATTACGGCCAATAATGCCGACGCGATCGCCTTGCTTGAATTCGATATTGATGTTTTTCAGTGCCTCGACTTTTTCCATCGATTTAGCCACCGGTCGGCGTTTAGTTACCTTGTTAATTAAAAATTCTTTTAGATTATTAGTTTTATCTAAATATAAATCGTATGTTAATCCAACATTTTCAAATTTAATAAATGTTTCACCAGCCATGATTACAACCTAAAGACAATTTTATTGTCATATTTTTTAAGCATTACCATCCCAAGAATAAACGTAAATATCGATATTCCAATTAAAGCTAATGTGTATGAAAGCGGAGGGATTTCGCCATGAACGATCGGCATCCTGAAGCATTCTATCATGTAGTAAATTGGGTTTATATAAATGAATTTGTGATATTCAACTGGAATCATATCAATAGAATATAGAATTGGGGTCAAGAAAAATGCCGCTTGCATGATCGCCGGCAGGATGTGAATTAAGTCTCTGAAATATACGGCAGCGATTGAAATTACGCAGCCCAGTCCTGTTAACAATAGCATTCCAAATATAATCGGTAGCGGCAGATAGAAAAAGGCCATCGAAAAATGAATTAATTTCGTGACCATCCCAAGTAAAACTAATGAAACAGCGGTCAGGGCAAAATTAACGAACTCTAAAGCCACCGTATTTAAAACAAAAATTACCTTTGGCAGATAAATCTTTTTAATAAAATGTTCGTTCGCTAAAAGATACATTGGCGAGCCATTAATGACTCCAGCGATTACGCTAAAAAACACGCTGCCAGAGAACATATATACAAAGTAGTTTGGCATGGATGAGCGACTGATATGGCTCATTACAAAACCGATAATTGCATAATGCATGAACGGCGCTAAAATCGTCCAGAAGTAACCAAGAAAGCTACGACGATAGCGTTGTTTTAGTTTGGTTGATACGAAACTCTGAATTACATAGCGAAATCGCCATGCTTCCTTATACTCTGTTACAATATCCTGTATGATCTGCATGTGTGTTAGTGCCTTTTGTAATCGTCTTGATATCTAACGATATCGTCTTCGCCGAAATATGTCCCCATTTGAACTTCAATGAATTCGATCATTTCACTGCCAGTATTTCGGATTCTGTGTTTAGCGCCAAGTGGAATTTTAATATAAGTGCCCGAGCTGACTTTGATAATTTTATCGTCTAAAATTACTTCTCCATCACCACGAGTAATAAACCAATGCTCTTCGCGTTTAGCGTGCGATTGATATGAGATTTGTGCTTTCGGCAATACGTGAATGACTTTTGATTTGTAATGATTTTCATCTCGTAGAACTTCAAAACGGCCCCATGGGCGATTTTCAAATACATGTTCTTTCGCGACGTTAGGGCTAGCGATTTTTAATTTGTCGACGATCTCTTTTACATCTTGCGAACTGCCTTTTTTGGCAATTAATAAAGCATCTTTAGTATCAACAACTACGATATCATTAACATCTACAATTGCATATGTTTTGTCTTTGATTGGATGAACATAGTTATTTTTTGCCTTAACTTCTATTTTTTTAGTCGGGCTTTGTGTGAATTCAAGGATTTTCGCAACGGCATCCCAAGATCCAACATCGCTCCAGTCGATATCGCACGGGATACACTTTAACGTGTTGGAATCCAATTTTTCCATAATGGCGTAGTCGATACTAATGTTACGGTAGTGTTCAAAAATAGCTTCGATATTAGACTGATCCGTTTTTACCGCTTTAGAATTATTCCACATTTCCGGTTGATGGGTTTCAAGTAGTTTTGCCATTGCGGAAATTTTGAAAACAAAAATACCAGCATTCCAGTTGTAGTTTTTGTCTTTTAAAAACTTCTCAGCAGTTTCTGCATTAGGTTTTTCATGGAATTTTTTAACACTGAATGCGCTTAGACCCTGTTCACTAGTGGCTGTGCTCGGTTCTGTTTCTATATAACCATAACCTGTTTCGGCGTAAGACGGTTTAATGCCAAGGGTAACAACATGACCTTTGTGCGCCTCTTTTTCTGCTAAGCTTAGAACGCGTTTGAATTGATCTTCGTTACCGATTAAATGATCGGCTGGAAGCATTACAACAACTTCATTCCCTAGGCCCTTTGCATTCATTAACGCTACAAGGTAGGCAATCGCCGGAGCCGTGTTTTTCGCTTGTGGTTCAAATATACAATTTTGATCTGACAAACCAAATTGTCTCATGCTCATCAAAGTCAAATCGCGAAGACTTTTTGAAGTGACGATCCACGGGTTTCCGATTTGTTGTGCACGTTTAAGAGTTAAATTAAATAAAGATTCTTCGAAAAGTTCACAGAATTGTTTTGGAAATTTTGAACGTGAAACGGGCCAAAGGCGTGTGCCACTACCACCGGATAGTATTACTGGAATCATAAGTCCTCCGAAAGAAGTCATAATAATAAAAAATGACAATAAATCAAAGGATTTAACGAAAAACGTAGGAGAATGTCGTTGATTAAAATGGCACCCTGTAGATATATATAAGTGATGCGAAAAAGTATCTTAGTAACAGGTGGCGCTGGTTTTATCGGAAGTTGTTTTGCTCGTATGGCCGTTGAACGTGGTTACGACGTCTGCGTACTAGATAAACTCACTTATGCGGGTTTTTTAGGTAATATCAATGATCTAATTGAAAGCGGGCGTTTAAAGTTTATTAAAGGTGATATCGGCGACTTGGCCTTGGTAACTGAAACTTTAAAGACTCACCAAATCACCGCGGTGCTTAATTTTGCTGCTGAATCACATGTTGATAACTCAATTAGCGGCCCCGAAGAATTTATTAAAACGAATATCATGGGTACATTTCGGTTACTTGAAGCATTCCGTAGTTACTATGGTCAATTGACCGATGATGTAAAAAAAACGACGCGATTTGTTCATGTATCCACTGATGAAGTTTTTGGACAATTGGGTAAAACAGGTTATTTTGTGGAAGAGTCTCCGTATCAGCCAAACTCTCCGTATTCGGCTTCAAAGGCGGCAAGTGACCATTTAGCGCGTGCCTGGCACCACACTTATGCGCTGCCAATTATCACTACAAATTGCTCCAATAACTATGGCCCACGACAGTTTCCAGAAAAGTTAATTCCAAGGATGATCACCTGTGCATTGCGTGAGCAAAAGCTTCCTGTTTATGGTAAAGGCGAAAATATCAGGGACTGGATTCATGTCGAAGATCATTCCCGCGGAATATTACTTGCGCTGGAAAAAGGTAAAATCGGTGAGTCGTATTGTTTTGGCGGACGATCAGAACGCACTAATTTGGATGTGGTAAAACACATTTGCTCAAATTTGGATCAATTTATACCGCGTAAAAATGGCTCGTATTCTGATTTAATTTCGTTTGTTGAAGATCGTAAAGGGCACGATTTTAGATATGCTATTGATGATTCTAAAGCTCGCAAGGAACTAGGCTTTGTCAGTCAATATGAGAGCTTCGAAGTAGGCTTAAAAAATACAATTCAGTGGTATTTGGAAAACGGTCAGTGGCTAAAAGAGGTCGTCAGCAAGTAATTGTTTGCTTTTATATGATCGACTGTTAATAATTTCTCGATGTCCCAAATATTAAGAATTATCAGCACTACAAAAAAATACGGCGGAGATCTTTTCGAAGATGAAATGGAAGAAGCATTTCAATCTGCTGGGCATAAAGTGCTTGAGTTTAACCCTGTGCCGCAGGGAACTGGGCGTCTTCATAAAGTTCCAGGTTATTTGCGAAATTTAATGAATATTTCGGGACAAGCGCAAAATTCAGACTACGTCTTGCGCGCCATGAACCACGTTTTTTTTATGGACTCAGCACCGAAGCAAATCGTCGTGGCCTACCATTACGATACGGCATATTGTCATCCACTAGTGAAAGCTCATCATTACATGACCTTGCGAAGTCTAATTGGGAACAAAGATAAAGTCGCTAAGCTTGTTGTGATTTCTAAATTCTGGCGTGATTATTTTCATGAACTTGGTTTTAAAAATATTGAAACTATTTATTGTGGCTTTGATAAAAATGAATTTGTGGTGGATCAGCAGATTGTTGAAAAACTTCGTCAAAAAATAAATCCTGGTGATAAAAAAATAGTTTATATTGGCAATTCGCAAAAGAAAAAGGGTGCTGATAAAGTCTACGAAGCATTAAGGGATCGCAAAGATATCGTCTTGATTACCTCAGGGAACAAAGACGTCGAACTACCATGTTTAAATTTAGAGTTAAATCGTAAAGAGTATTTAGCATTCTTAAGTCTATCCGACGTAGTCGTAACATTCTCACAATTCAAAGAAGGCTGGAACCGTGTTGCTCATGAAGCCATGATGATGGGTGTTCCCGTTATCGGCTCAGGCTTTGGCGGAATGGGTGAATTGCTTTCTGGTGGTGGACAGAAAATTGTTACAGATTCGTCGCTTCTTGGAAAATCTTTAGATGAAGTTCTGATGGATCGTGAAATCGGTTTGCGCGGAAAAGAATTTGCAGAGTCTTTTACTCGTGAGCGTTTTGATAAATCATGTCTTGATTTAATTCAGTCGCGCTAAAACCGCGCATACTTCCTCAACGAAGTAATCCCATAAAGCATCAAATACTTCGCAGCATCCACAGCACTCAGCCCTTGATGTTCAGTTAGAATCTTCCAGCGAAACGCAATCATCTCAAGCTTATTAGCCGAGCGCGAATTCTTCACAATGCGATAGCGCGCCAGATCTTCATTCAATCCGCCGCCTTGGTGACCTTTCTTTAATATCGAAAGCCATAGCAGGTAATCTTCGTGTTTTGTTTCTTGGAACTTTTGTAATCCAGTTGCTCTTTGATCAAACATCACCGTTAGGCAGCCCATAACGTTATTTACCAATAAAGTTTCGTAGGTAATTTCGTTCGGCACCGGAATCAAATGGCCGGTCTTCGATAGATCTTCACTCACTCGGCGAAATGATGTGCAGCTAATGGTTAGATTGTTTTTCTTCATGAACGCTAATTGCGACTCAAGTTTCTTAGGCATCCACATATCATCGCTATCTAGAAATGCGATGTACTGACCTTCAGCCACCGACATAGCGTAGTTGCGTGCCAGGGCAAGGCCACGGCCTTGCGGAACCCGCACTAATTTAATTCGTGGGTCTTTCGCATTCCAACCGTTAATTAATTCAGCCGTATTGTCTTTCGTGCCTTCATCAATAACGACCAGTAATTCCCAGTCTGCGTACGTTTGTGCACGCACGCTTTCAATCACGTCGGGATAAAATCGCGCGCTATTGTAGCCAGGGGAGACTATAGAAACTAAACCTGGCTTAAGATTTTTCACTGTGTTTTACAAAAAAGTATTGCGCTAAACATTGCATGACCGCTTGGTGGCCGTCTTCAACGATCGCGTAGTTTGAAAAATCCACATGCAGAGATACATCCGCCATCTCTTTCGCTTTGCCGCCTTTAAAGCCAGTCAATGCGATTACGGGAAGACCTTTTTGTTTAGCCGTTTTCATTGCCTCAATAATATTTGGACTGTTGCCCGATGAAGAAATAACCAGCAACGCATCAGTTGGGCGTGCTTGAATTTCTAGTAAGTACGCCATCGCGCGATCATAACCAAAATCGTTTGCGGCTGCCGTGAATAGGGGACCGTTTGCCATTAACGATAACGTTCGCAGAGGATTTTTTCCTGCTACGTACGTTCCCTTCGTCCAATCGCAGCTTAAATGATCAGCAATTGCGTTGGACCCGCCGTTGCCGGCGACAAAGAATGTTCCGTTGTTGTCCGTTACTTTTTTCATCACTTGGTAGGCTTTTTCTAAATCAGCGGCTTGTACCGTTGCCAATGCTTGATTCAGATTTTTTTTGTAATCGCTGAAATAGGTTTCCATTGAGCTTGCATTAAACCATACGTTGTTAACTCTTGGATCGGCAGTATTTGTATTCGACATTTAAACCTCTTTGGAATGGCCCATTTAATCAAAAAAAGCCCCACCTATCAAGGAAAGAACGTGACACCCACAGGATAGGTTTGTAATTTCAAACAGATGCGAACTCATTCAGCCTATTCATACCCACAGACGGCCGTTATTTTGGCTGGAGGCAAGGGGACTCGATTGGGACTTACCGATCGACCCAAACCCTTGGTGCCCGTGGATCATCGTTCGCTTTTAGAGTTTCAAATCGAATGGTTAGCCGGGCAAGGCATCAAGACCGTCTTTTTGTTGCTGAATTACATGCCTGAAAAAATCCGCGACGTCATTGGCGATGGCTCTCGCTGGGGAATCAAAACCGAATATGTTATCGAGCACGAACCCCTAGGAACGTCCGGTGCCCTGGCGCAGCTTAAAGGCAAAATCCGCGAAGATTTCTATGTCATCTATGGGGATTTGTTCTCGGGATTTCTGGATCTGGAAGCTATGTTTCGCTTTCATCACGATAAAAATGCGGATGTGACGCTGCTGACTCATCCGAATGATCATCCGTATGATAGCGACCTTGTCGAAGTCGATGCCGATCATCGCGTCACGGGATTTCTAACAAAACCTCATCCACAAAACCTAGTTTATTTTAATTTAGTGAATGCCGCTGTTTATATTTTTTCCGTGAAAGCATTAAGTCTGCTCGAAGAAAATAAATTCCAAGATTTGGCGCGCGATGTGTTTCCTGCTTGGCTTAAGCAGTTGAAAGTATTTTCGTATAAATCATTCGAGTACGTAAAAGACATTGGAACTCCAGACCGCATAGAAAAATTGCGTAAGGAACTTACATATTCAAAAACACCTCAGCGAAAAGCCCTGGATCAGCCTAAACCGTGTGTTTTCTGGGATCGCGATGGAACACTTGTGAACTATGTATCAGACTTAAAAGATGCCAAGGACCTAGCGTTGAAATCCGAAATCGAAAGTCCTGTGAAGTTTCTAAATTCAATTGGTGTTTTAAATATCGTTGTCACCAATCAGCCAGGAATTGCCAAAGGCTACATGACCGTAGCGCAACTGAACGACATTCATAAAAAAATGGAAACAGAGCTTGGCAATCGCCGCGTGTGGATGGATGAAATTTACTATTGTCCTCATCATCCCGATAAAGGCTTTGCGGGCGAAGTGCCAGAATTAAAAATAGACTGTGATTGCCGCAAACCAAAAACGGGCCTGTTTCAACAAGCCAAATCTGCGTACAACATCGATTTCAGTAAAAGTTTAATGGTAGGGGATTCTCATCGTGATCGCCTAGCCGCCGAAGCCCTAGGTATGGGATTTGTCGCCATCACCGGTGGTGAAAGTACCTTAGAGAACCTGCGGCCCAATCTATTTGAAACTTCGGATTCTTTAAAATTAACAGACTTTTTCGCCACGTATTTTAAAAGCAAAGGAATAAATTATGATAGTCACTAAAACGCCGTTTAGAGTTAGCATTTTTGGTGGTGGTTCCGACATGGAGAGCTTTTATTCACGATCTCCGGGCGCGGTCCTGAGCTTTTCAATTAATAAATACATGTACATCTCAACACACAAATATTTTGAGAGCGACGAGTACCGTTTGAAATATTCTAGAACAGAAACGGTTAAAAAAATCAGCGATATTCAGCACCCGATTTTAAAAACAGCGCTAGAGATGCTGGATGTGCCAGCGGGCGTAGAATTAAGTTCTATTGCGGATATCCCGGCAGGAACGGGCATGGGCTCGTCATCCACATTCACAGTGGGTGTTTTGCATAATTTGCTGACTCGAAAAAATCAATTCGCCGATAAAGGCCGCTTGGCCGATATGGCCTGCCAAATCGAAATTGAAAAATTAAAAGAACCAATCGGTAAGCAAGACCAATACGCCGCTAGTTTTGGCGGATTGAATGTGATCAAATTTTTGCCTCACGGTGAAGTGAATGTGGAAAGTTTGAATTTATCGCGCGAACGTTTTAATAATCTGCAAAATCATTTATGTTTGTTCTATACCGGTGTTTCACGTTCAGCATCGGAAGTCCTTGCCGATCAGAAGAAAAACATCAGCAACGAGTCCGCCAAATTTGAAAATTTAAAAACAATGGTCAGCTTTGTCGATCAAGGCCGCGATCTACTTTTAAAAGATAACATAGAAGACTTTGGAAAACTGGTTCATCGCAGCTGGGAACTTAAAAAAAGCTTAAGCGATAAAATTGCAAACCCAGATATTGACGAAGCCTACAGCAAAGCAATGAAACTGGGCGCCTGGGGCGGAAAACTGCTGGGTGCGGGCGGTGGCGGATTTTTGTTATTTGTAGTGCCACCATCACAACGTCAAAAACTGACGGATGGTTTAGGACTGCGTCCGTATCCGTTTGAAATCGAATTCGATGGATCTAAAGTTATTTATTACGAGGATGAGGGAACATAATCACACAAATTCATATCCGCTTTTCAGTTATAGCATAGGGTCCAAGGCTGTTTTGAGATGCGTACTATAGTACTCATTTTCTACAAAGGACCAGGTTTTGGCTCAAAATGAGTACTATAGTACTCATTTTGTAGACAAAGCATCGTTTGAGACTATAATGAGTACTATAGTACTCATTGCGAGGGGGCTTATGTCGGATACGGTGATTGTCCTAGACGGTGATAAAGAAAGTCTGAGTCTTCAAATTGGTAAGTTACTAAAAGAGCGACGTGTGGAGCTTGATATCACTCAAGTGGATTTGGCTAAATATTGTAATCTTTCACGTGAAGGCATTGGTAAAATTGAATCAGGTCATAGTGATATTCAGCTTTCGACATTGATGAAAATGTCGAAAATTTTGGGATTCAAAATCACGTTGGCAATGGAACAAGACTAATGAATCAACTTTTTGTTTATTACGAATCTCATAAGGTCGGAGTCCTTCAGCGAGATCAAGATTTGGTATTTTCATTTCGCTATACTGACGAATGGTTAAAACGTGCGGATCATTTTCCCTTGAGCCTAACCTTAAAATTAGAAAATAAAAATTTCGGCAATAAAGATACGCTGTCTTTTTTTGAAAACCTGTTACCAGAAGGTGACACTAAAGCGTCTATTGAAAAAAGTCAGGACGTACACGGTGTTTTTGATTTCTTATCTAAATATGGCCAAGATTGTGCGGGGGCTATTACCATCACCACCGACGAAAATTACACGGCCCCTTTAGCGAAGCAGGAACGGGTGGTGCTTAAGGAAGCAAAAATTTATCAAGCTTTGAAAGAAAAACGCTCGGTCGCCGAAGTTATCGCCGATGAAAATCCTGGTTATCTGTCCTTGGCTGGGGCGCAGGATAAATTCCCAGCGCTTTACGATGGGGAAAAATTCTACCTACCAAAAAATGGTGCGCCGACTACGCACATCGTGAAAATGCCGATTTATCGCCATCAAGTTAAAGACTCGGTATACAACGAACTTTACTGCATGAGGCTGGCTCAGCGAGTGGGATTTCACGTTCCCGTATGTTCTATTCACGTGGGTGAATTTCCGTTATTTGTTGTAACACGCTACGATCGGCAGACGGACGAAAAAGGAATTGTTCATCGCTTGCATCAGCAAGATTTCTGCCAAGCACAGGGAATCACCAGTGAGTTTAAGTATGAACACAGTGGCGGTCCGAGCATTAAAAATAACTTTGAACTGATTATGAAAAATACTTCGGCTAAAAAACGGGTGGAGTCGATCAATACATTGCTAGATTGGGTTTTCTTCAATTTGCTGATTGGAAACAATGACAGTCATTCTAAAAATCTTTCATTACTTTTATTAGGGCAGCGCTACGAAATTGCACCCCTGTATGACTTAGTGTGCACGGCGATTTACCCAAAACTGCAAAAGCATTTCGCATTTAGTATCGGTGGTCAAAATGACTACACGCAAATCGGTAAGAAGGAATTAAAACTATTAGATCGTCAGCTTGAATTTAAAGAAGGCACCTGCCAGGAACGCATGCAGGCAATGCACCAGAAAATTACTCAGAATAAATCTACAAATCGCGAACAGATCACAAAAGAATACGGCAAGATTAGTTTATTAGAACGAATCGAAGAAATAATTGAAGCGCGGGCGCGTACATTTGCCAATCAGAAAGTAATTGATAATAAATCGTAAATCACGCCAATTCATTTCCCCAAAGACGCTTTAGAAACTCCTTGAAGCCCATCACTTCAATTCCTTCAACGGAGCGGTGGACAGGGTCTCTAGAAACTAAGATATAGTGTTTAAATTTCGTTTCAGATTTGAGTTCTTTCAAACCTTTTAGACTTTTTTCGTTGAACCGGTCGAAGCCTTTTATTTCTAGGGCGAATTGATTTCCTACAATTAAATCTACTTCAAATTTTCCGCCGACAGTTCTCCAGTACATCATAGATTCATCTTTGTTGT
>CAZCHT010000140.1:0-12145 GCA_964498705.1 uncultured Bdellovibrio sp.
CATAACTATGGGTGCAGGCATGGCCGCAAGCATTCTGGTCATTAACATTCTTCGTCAAAGACCAGGAACACGCGTTGCCATGATCGAAACATCAACTGAATTCCCTAAAAAAGTGGGGGAAAGCTTCAGCGATGTCACGGCTATTTTCTTTAACCGATTCAATGTTGATCACATTTTAAAACGACAACAAAGAAAAACGGGTCTTCGTTTTATTTTCCATGATGAAACGACACAAAAGATTACTGATGCGAGTGACTACTCAAGTCCTTCTATATTGTCTGAGGCTAACGGCTTTCAAGTTAATCGCTCAACATTTGACAATGATTTGCTAGCGTATGCTCAGGAACTGGGAGCCGAGGTTCTAAGACCAGCTCACGTAATGGATTTTAATTACTCTGCATTTAATTCTCAAGTTACTGTTAAGATCGGCGAGGAAATTAAAACTTTGCGCACAACTTGGTTGGTGGATTCATCTGGGCGCCAAGGCATCGTAACTAAAAAGTGGAACTGGCGAATGCCGGCTAACCAGCTAATGACAGCATCGTCATGGGCGCATTTTGAAAACGTAAAAAAGATTTCTAGTATCGATGGCCACAAATCCATTCATTGGGATAAATGGTGTATAGGTGATCGTCACTATGCCACAACCCATTTCATGGGTGAGGGCTACTGGGTTTGGACGATTCCACTTTCTGATAATACTGTCAGTATCGGTATCGTTTATGATCAGCGTATTTTGAAAACAAACGGTATGCACCCAAAAGATTTCTTCTTTCAATTTGTAAAAAACCATCCCAGCTTAGGTGAGCTAACGTCGGAAGCTACGGGAACAGGGTTTAAACATTATCCTCATTTGCCTTACACAAGTCGCAAATACCGCGAGCCTGGTTTAGCTTTGATCGGCGATGCGGCCGCATTTGTGGATCCGTTGTTTAGCCCCGGTATGGAATTTAATAGCCAACAAAGTTTGTGGCTAGCTCCATTAATTTTAGATCATTTGAAAACGGGCCACTACTGCGAACGCTCATGGTTAAAGTACGAAAAACTATTCTCTCAAGCATTTGAAGATCGTATTTTATTGTATGAAAAACGATACGCTTTAATGGGTGACCAAGAACTATATGGTTTAATGACTCAGCTAGATTTTGCGGGCTATTACATGTTTGTAATTCACCCGAGCATTTTATTTCCAAAACTGTTAAAATACCCAGCGCGATTTAATCCGGTTATCCGTCCTTTTTACAAAAAATTTAGAGAAAGAATGCTCTATCTTTACTACAAGCGTAAGGAACTAGGAATTACGTCGAAAATTAACTATAAACGCAAAACTTTTAGTTTCGCGCGCGTTCCGCCGCGACCATATATTTATGTTTATTCATTGTTTTTATGCCTACTTTGGCTAACACGATACGTGCGCATGGAATTAACGTATCTTTTCCACTTGGTTGGCATCATTCCACGACGGATAAAAAATGAAGCCACCTAGCAAATGGCCGTGGCAACGTAAATCAATTCAGTATCTATTACTAGCGGCTTTGTGTGTGACGTGGACGGGCTTTACGTTCAATTCAGAAATTAATTTTATAAACTTTTTAATCGTTACGATAACGACTATTTTTCTCGTGCTCTTCGTCTACGGGTTTGACGACGTGATGGATAGCGAAGTGAATCTAGCGTATTTCAAAATTCCTAGTGTGCGCTGGCTCGGACTGCTGTCTATCGGATGCACCCTTGCTACCTATTTTGTGTTCGGCTGGGTGAGTTTTATTTCCTCGCTTCTAATACTCGTGATAGGAACTCTGTACTCTTTCCGTCACGACCGCGACCATTTTAATATCCGACTAAAATCTTTTTTTATTTTGAAAAATTTCTTAATAGGCGTTGGTTGGGGACTGCTCGTTTTCTTAGGTTCAAATCATTTTTCACCAGAATCTGTGTTTGTTACTTTTTTGTTTTTCACATTACAAGTCACTATCGGCAGTATTATCCGTGATTTAGACGATATCGAAGAAGACCGCAGAAACAAAATCGCAACGTTTCCGATTGTTTTAGGTTTGAGAAACACCGCCTTTGCTCTTCAAGGAATTAACTTACTGAGCGCCACCGCCCTTTATATCGGCGCACAACTGGTTCCTGAGTTAAAATCCCTTTGGCTAATGTGGGTATTGATTGTTATCTACCGATTCGGTCTTATAGAGCTTATTCGTCGAAAAAATATGTCGCCAATTCTTCTCCAGCAATTTAACATTCTAGCATGTAGTTTAGTTTTTGTGGGGAGAATGACTCAAATATGGATATTTTAAGCAAACTCAATGAAGTTCCGCCTTTGTATTTCGCTCTTGGCATGGTTGTATTTGGACTCATATTTGGCGTGCTTTGGTACACCGATCACAAGACACATTTACAAATATGGAAAAAAGATATCTCGGATGGTGAGCTTCGTACTCATCGAATGATTCTCTACGCTAGCTACGGATTAATGTTCAGTCTGCTTTTGATGGCTTGGGTTCCCTGGGTCGCGCTACCGATATTTATCGGCTGCTGGGTGACGCGCTCTCTGCATGAAACTTTAGATGAAATGTTCTGGCATTTACCCCGCTGTTCAGAATTTGAAACATTAATACATTTAGGAATGTGGATTTGTATCCATGCGGGCACGGCTACAACGTTTATTTGGGGATTCTTTTTTCAATACCGCGGATTCAGTGATCTGCCATGGTTCCTGCACGCCTGCTTTATCGCTATTTTCCTTAGCTATTCTTACATTGGTCATCACGAGATTTTTGATTACAAGGGAAAAACGAGGGCCTAGATGTTATCCAAACTGTTTCTGGGTATATTAGTATGTGGCACGCCACTGCTATGTCTAGCGTCGAACTCGATTTCAGAAATTAGATCTCTTTGCAATGAGCTAACAAATGATTCAAGCAAAGAAATTGATGGCTACAAAATTACAAAGCGTAAAGATCAACTACTTATCCACATTCACAGAAGCTGCGAAGCACTGGAAGAAGCTGTGGATGAAGGTAAGCTTGATGATCCCAACTCGGCTGCACTTTTCCTAGATTTAAAATATATTCGAGACTCTTGGATTCAAAAATTTAAATTCGACGAGGGGCTTGGAATTTTTGATATTATGATGATGGGCGCCAGTCATCAGTTTAGTTCATTTTTCCTTCGCTACGACATTCCACAAAACAAAAAACAAATTTCCGAAGTTAGTTCGTCTATATTTTGGAACTTACCGACTGGCCCGCGCGAGAAGGAATTCGATAGAAAAGCAGCTGAGCACGGAATCAAGACTTCATTCGAATGGGCAGTGCTAGATCAACTAGAGGTGAAGGGCAGCGCTCCGAAAGCTCATATTGTCGATATAAATACAGGAAGTCGCTGGCTAATGAAGTGGGGAGATGAGGTCAACTCAGACCCCGTGGCCTCTCGAATATTTTCGGCTCTGGGATATAACACGGACTATCCTTACTATTCTAAACCCGGAGAAATTAAATTAATTCTAGGTAAAACCGAGAATAAGAAAAAAAGATCGGTCGCCCACTTTGTAAAATTCATTTTTAACGGCTACCAAATAAATCTTAGTCCGTTCATCCAAAGTGTCGGTCGAATAGATCGAGCGCTTATTGAAAAGTCTCGCGAGTTAGCGCCGTTTAAAGGCCAATACTATGTCTCGTTCAAATCATCGGCAATTGAAGCGCGTCCAAAAGACGAACTTCGTTTAGGAGGCATGTTATCTGGTCATCCTGAAAATGTGAACCGGCGCGAGCTCAAGGGGGCCATTCTAGCGCTGCTTTGGTTAGGCGTTTGGGATATCAAAGAAATTAATACCTTGCTATCTATTACTATGAACGAGAAAGCGGAAACTAAACTCGTTGGGTCTTTTAGCGATCTTGGTCTAAGTATGGGTGTAAAAATTAATCGTTTTCCACGCGATATTAAAGCCAGTTTGGTTAACGAGTTTCCATGGGATTTTATTTCTATCGAAAAAGGGAAAGTTCAGTTAAGCGGTCATGTAAATGCAATTCTGAAAACATATACGTCTGCCAACTATGAAGATCTACAATGGATGGCCGGACAAATTGCAAAGCTTGATGAAAAAATATTGCGTGATTGTTTATCTTATTCGGGCTGGCCAAACTACGTTCAACAGCTCTACTTTTTCAAGTTAGCAGAGCGACGAAAACAGATTCTTGCGGTGTTCGGCGTTGAAGATGCTCATCCGATTACTGTAAATAGAATGTATTCCTTTCGTGATCAAGAGCGGTGGATAGTTAAAGATGGTTTCCTCGTTGAAGAACCTAGTGATGACGTTTATCCACAGGGTCTTCTACATGATAAAGGTCGCTTCCGAGGTTTTGGATGGTAATTTTTAAAATCATTTTATCTGCGCTACTTTCTAGTCAGTTTTTACTAGCGAGCTCCGGGGTTGAAGAACAAAGAAAATATATTATAGATCCCGCTAAACTAGATGGAGATAAGTTAAATCTTATCAAGCCATTTGTATTCTATCCTCACTCTCAATATATAACTTTCGATATCTATTTTGATACTCCCAATTGGGATATTAGAAACTCATCCCATAGTTTCCGTCTTAGACGGGTAGAAAAGAAAAAGGGGAAATGGGAATACTCCGTTCAAGTCAAAAGTGAAATGGTTGAGGCCAATCAGATTCGGATGGAACTGGAATACAAAGATTTTTCAAAACAAAAAGTCGACAATGCTCCTGTGACCGAACTTATTGATCAGTTTATCGCTGATGAATCCGCTCGCCCGGCTATCTCGAAAAAACTCACTCAATGGATGCTCAGAAAAAAAGACTCAAGCTTACCGCCGTTTCAAAAACTACGCGACCTATCTATCGATTCTTCTCAGATGCGTCCCATCGTATGGGGACACTCCGTTCGTCAGCGTTATCATATCTATACGGATAAAAACAGCGCGATTGCTAAAACCTACTTTATTAAGAACTCTGAAAAAAATGTCTTTCTTGTTCCGCCATATTTCAAAACCAATCCGCAAAATATATGGCTCATGGAAGCGTCATACGACCGCGCGGTATTTAGAGATGCCCTCACTGATCAAAAAGACGAATGGGTTATTCATGAACTTGAAATTGAAAACAAATATCGCCCAAGAAAATTGGGAACGATTTTATTAAATGACCTTGAAAAGAAAATGGGCGAAGTTTGGGACGCGAAAGTAAGTACGCGTTCTAAATACTTAAGTTCGTCGAGTCATTTTCACAAGGATGAAAAAAAATGATAAAGAATTACATCCTTCACCTCAGACCCAAATCGTTTATTCCTAGTTTTACATTTACTCTGACGGGCTATGCCATTAATCCAAACAAGGGCGCCACTGGTTCGGTAGCTGTCGAGTTATTAAGTCTGTTTTTTATTTACAGCGTCCTTCTGTTCGGCGGGACGTGTGCACTGAATACTCATTTTGACAAAGACACGGGTCCATTAAATTTTCTAGAAAATCCTCCCGAAAAACCAAAGTATCTGGGCCACTTTGGGATAATTTTAATGTTTCTAGCGGTTGTCTTAAGTTCCCATTTTGGTCCATGGACCATGACCATGTCTGCATTCTCGCTTGTGTTATCTGTTCTATATTCTGTGAAAATTCCTGGCTTCGCATGGCGCGGAAAAGAAGTCGGAATTGTAGATAATCTGATAAATGCTCTTGGATGTGGATTTGTAGGGGTTATCATGGGCGCTACATTTAGTGACAGCCTTCCTGAATTATCAACTATCCTCTTTGCGATTTCGTTCACTATCACCCTAGCGGGCTCGTATCCAGCAACGCAGATATTCCAACTTAAGGCATCTGATAGTTACGCTATCGGAAGAAATTTTACTACGCTCCTGGGTCCAGCTCGTGCCCTTAGAGTTGGCGCAGCGCTATTAATTGCCGGTCTCGTGATCGCGGATCTAACTCAAATCCTCTTTTTCCCAAAACAAGCGGGATTTGGTTCGATGATTTTGTTTTTTGGTTTTAATATGTTTTTCCTTCTGGGCGTTGTGCAAATGTACAAATGGTCTCGCACACCTTTTGATAACAATAAATCCCGCTACGGGGCTTTGATTAAAACCCTACTGGGTGCCAGGCTACTTTGGATAGCCGCCGAATGGATCATCAGTTGAAGATACACCTGCGAAGACTCATTGTTGCCTTAAGTATCCTGCTTGTCGCGGTTACTGGAATTATTGTCGTTAAGAATATTAAACCTTACAATATTATCAGTGTTTTAGATAAAAATGATCCGACGCTCACTAAGTACAAACAACACCTCGAAAAATATAATGATGAAAATGATGCTTACCTTTTAATAGAATCACCAACACCGTTTCCGACGCGTCCTGATTTCTATAATATTATATTTGAAACGGCGGAACGAATTAAAAGGGTCGACTATCTAAACACCATTCGATCGCTTAATGAGGTCGAATACGTAAACATGGTCGGTGACAAATTGTTTTTGAAACCTTTTTTTGAAAATAAGGTTTTGTCTGAAAAAGGACGCGATCTTCTACAAAACAGTCCGGTGTTTCGCTATAGTTACTTAAGCCCAGATGAAAAAGCGTCTTTAATTTATGTTAATATTCATAGTGATCTATCACCAAAGCAAATCAAACAAGTTATCGCAAGCCTCAACTTCATTAAAAACTTAACTGAAAAAAATTATCCCGACTTAAAAGTACACCTCATTGGAACTGAAATTGCTCGTGATTTTTTTGTAAAAGAGATCATTAAAAGTCAGGTGAAAATTCTTCCTTTAGTTTTGCTAATCATTATTTCACTGCTATTTGCTTTATTCAGATCCTGGAAAGTTTGCATGCTTTCGCTCTACGTGATGGGTTTGTCTTATGTCGCCACCGTTGGGCTAATTATTCTTATCGAAGGCAGCATCAACCCATTTTCTAGTTTTGCGTTGCTGTTTATATTTATTATCTCGACTGCAGACATCGTCCATCTTTTCTCTGCTGTCTCTAAATCAAAAGCGGCCACGTTACCCGATAAATTTCGTGAAGCTATTGCCCACATTTGGGATCCTTGCTTTATGTGCGCGGTAACTACTTGGGTTGGCTTGCTGTCTTTGGTTGTTTCAGATATTCCACCAATTAAAAACTTCGGTATCTATTGCGCTTTTGGTGTGGCCATTTGTTTTTTGCTAACATTCAAACTGATACCGTGGTTAGTTTCACTTTTTGATTTAGAGCTAGAAATGGGTCCGTCACTTTTAAAGTTTGAAGGCATTCCATTAATGGATTGGGTGAGGCGATTTCGCTCCGCCATCGTTGCCGTGTTTTTGGTGGTAATCATCGGATTTGGCTACCTAAGCGCAAAGCTAGAAGCGGGCGATAACCTCTACACCAAATTTGTTCCAACGCATCCTTTAAGCCAAGCGATCGTTGCCATGGATAAATACTTCCACTTCACTGGATCCATTGATGTCGTTTTAAATAAAACCCGCGACGAATTTCTAAAACCAGAAGTGGAATCCAGCCTTTTAAGTCTGCAAAAAGAAATTTCGCAAATAGACTCGGTAGCTCACATTAAATCGCTTGGCAACTTTCAGGAATATATTCGTCAGTCGTATCCGGCAAAAGCCGCAACTGCTAGTTTTAACAATGACAAAGATCTATATGATATTTTCAGCCTGTTTGAGGACTTTAACGTTTTAGATGGAACTTATCCACTGGCTCACAACGAAGTTAGAATGACCGTTTATTTAAAAACGCTGGATTCTAAATCGCTCGTAGATACGCAGGAAAAAATTCGCACACTTTACCAAAAGCCCGAGTACGCATCTGTTTTTGAATCATCTATTGAGGGATTCTCTACAATTCGAAGCAATATTTTTAATTCCATTTTTTCTGGCTTCATAAAATCATTTCTTTTAGATTTTATTGGTATTTTCCTATGTTTCTTGTACTTCTTTAAATCGCTAAGATGGTCGCTGCTGGCGCTGATTCCAAACATCCTGCCCCTTGTCGCTGTCGGTGGTTTAATGAAAGCAATGGACATGACTGTCGATTACAATCTGATCGTACTTGTAGCGATTATCTTCGGCATTGCCGTAGACGATACGACTCACTTTATCTATTACCTTTTAAAGAAACTGCGCCAGACGGGTGATCTGAATGAGGCCATTTCTTACTCTCTTGAAGAAACGTCAGTTTCCCTAGTGAGTACGACATTCATTTTTACTCTTACGATGCCAACTTTTTTCTTAACCGATATCTTGATGTTCTCACAAGTAGCCCTGATCCTAGTACTTTCGTTGATCCTAGGGCTTTGCGGAGATATGTTTGTCTTGCCAGCTTTATTATATTCTAAGAGAATGACTAAAAATTTATCTTTGCAGGTATCAGCAGAAAGGACCTAAAGATGAGCGCGGTAAGAACTTTTGAGGACTATTTAACCAACCAAGTCCCTCAGGTAGACCTAGGACAATTTATAATAGGTTTGGGTATCACCGGCATCATGGGAACTTTACTTGCATGGGCCTACTCAAAATTCGGCAAATCTCACTCCAATCGTAGCGTGTTTGCGACGAATTTTATCTTAACTGCCATGGCCACCATGCTTGTGATCACCGTCGTCAAGTCATCCTTAGCGCTATCGCTTGGGTTAGTCGGAGCCCTCTCTATCGTGCGGTTTAGAACGGCGATCAAAGATCCCGAAGAACTATCATTTTTGTTTATTTCTATTGCTATCGGCCTAGGAATGGGTGCCGATCAAAAGAAAATCACCCTTATCGGTTTTTTCATTATCCTAGCTGGATTTATTATTTTCCGATTGCGCCAATTCAAATGGGCCGGATCAACGAGCATGCACTTGTTATTAACTTCTAGCAAAAATGCGGAAACTCCGTTGAAGTTAGTTTCTGATTTACTTCCCCAACATGCCGTTCGCTGGAATTTAAAGCGCGTATCAGAAAACGCTGGCGCCTCTGAACTTTCTTTTTTGGTAGAATTCAAAGATATGGCCAATGTGCAATCACTGCGCGATAATCTGAAAAAACAAGTTCCAGACTGGAATATCAACATGATGGAATATCAGGGACTATTTGATTGAAATCTCGCGCTCAACTTCGCAAATACTCGGGCGGGTGGATAGCTTGCTTGGTTTTGTTTTCTTTAACAGCGTATGTGGGCTTAACGATATCTTCCAATATGCCCGAAGATCGGGACTATAATTTATCCTTAGATTTTCTTACGCAACGAAAATTAGAATACTTTGCTAAATCAGAAAACGAGTTCTCTACCCCCTTGATGGATATCTCGGAATTAAACGCAAAAATACTTCTTGGACATAGATCGATTCCAATAAAAATTAGCTCAATGCCAGAACCCCTAAGTGACGTGAGTCGAGATTTGCTAAGCTATTTTATTACTTCAGAAGATGACACAAACCCATTTATGTTGCTCTCTCCAACAAAGGCCGCCAAAGCTTACGTAGATGTAACAACTCTGCTAGCTGTTGAAGCCATCAAAGGCCCGCACGAGACTCAACTTGTGAATTTAAAAACTAACGGCCTACACCGCCATTCATATTTCAAAATAGACCTACCCAATAACGATGATCTAGATTCTATTTCGATCGCTGACGCTTTTAACGACAAAGATTTTAAATCGTTGGCAACCAAATGGAAAAAAATTATCGATGAAAGTGATCTAGAAAATAAAGGAAAATGGATAACCGAAGTATCAGTGTACTACCAAAAAGATCCAGATGGAAACATATCCATATCCCACTTCTTACCTTTGAACTTGCGGGAGTTTTATGAGTGAAGTCTGGCGTTATGAAACTAAGATAGTTGTAAAAGATGCGTCCGTTTCAAACTTGCCGAATGAAATCTATTTAAATCCGCTGATGTTCCGCCAACTGTTTGTCCCAAGAGTGGTTAACAATTTGTATTTTGATACGTTAGATCTGGATTTTTTCCATGATCACATCTATGGCTATACAAAACGGGTAAAAGTGCGTCTGCGCTGGTACGGGGAATTTGAAAACATAAATAGTGCCGTTCTGGAGATTAAAAAGAAAGACGGAACCGTCGGAACTAAACTATCGTTCCCAGTTTCTGGCAAAGTAAGCTTGGATAAAAATATCTCTCTCATTGAGATATTAAAACGAACGGATGCGCCGGCACAGCTGCAGGAAAATCTGTCGAACTTGGTACCTAGTTTATACAATCGTTATCATCGATCTTATTTTATTTCTGCGAATGAAAAGGTCAGATTAACTCTGGATGAGCATATCTTACACAAGGCCATTTACTCTGCTGTTTGGATGGAAGAACCCGACGATCTGAAAATTATTGAATTTAAGTACAATCAGAATGAATTTTTCGATGGCGAACGGGCTCTAAAGAATTTCTCTTACGTTCAAGACAAGTCCTCGAAATATATTCGAGGACTTCTTAGAATTACATAAATAGACGTAACCAGTATGTTAATGCTGGCGTCGAGGCATCACGCGAAATACTAACTAATTTCTTTTTGTATTCAGCTGGGCTGTTTGTATTTGGCAATACGCCACCGAACGTAACATCCGGCCACGCTTGCGGAGTTCCGTAATCATAATTCCATTTGAATGTTTCTCGAGGTCCGCCATCAGTTTCTTTAGTGGCCGCAAACTGATTGGGAGCCGGGTACAGTTTCTTAAGATCGTTCACGTAGGGATTGTTTGGATTGAACATCGCCGAGATATTCAAATCAAAGCCAGAGTTATCTACGCGATCTTTAAATTCAGTTGGACCATTGCTGTACAATAATTTTCTACGTTTTTCTAGCGCTGCTAAAGTAATTGCTGGACGCGAAGTAAGGAAATCAGCATTCGCAAAGTATTCTTTTTGATTACCTTTATTAGCTAATGCTTCCATATCTTTATGCGCTTCAATTCTGTAGTTAACGGCATTACGAATGCTCGCCAAAGATTCGCTTAAATACTTGCCCGCTTTAGCAGAAGGGCGAAGAGTTAGGAATTTTCCTTTTGCATTTTTATTACCTTCTTTACCCATTGAACTCAGCAATTCACTCACTTCTTTTGGAGATTGAAGATGAACATCAAATACCGTCGTTACCAAGTTTCCTACTTTAGTTTTTGCATCCACATTGCCTTTCTTAGCAACTAGAGAGCGCGCCGTTAGCGTGTTCATAAAATACTGAAGAGCTTCCAGATCATAACTAGCGATGTATAAGCCTAAGCCCATACGCTCGTACATATTAGCCATTAAGCCTTTTAAATGGCCCGGCATAAACTTTCTCATGCGCATAGTTTGAGACGCTGTATTTTTAACTTCGCTTTCACCTAACACTAAACCCGCATCAAAGTTGAATAAGGGAGCGTCGTTATTACCATGACTAGTTAAGATCGCTTTGTAGGCTTCGTTTTGTTTTTTCACGGCAACGGCTACTTTAGTAGCCATGAAGTCTTGAAGTTCACCCGCCGTTTTGAAAAAGCCTGTTTGTCCTTCTATATTTTCACCCGGATTTGGCTCAGTTACGTATGCAAATAAAGCATCGATATGGGGAGCTCTGCGATCGCTGTTTCTTTTAAATGCACGCAGGTATGAAATAGATGCAATGTAAGCAGCATCCACTGGTTCAACTAAGAATCTTAGTCTCCAGGCCATGCCTTTAAATAGTCTAACTGGTGTTACAAAGTTTTTGTAAATTTGAGCGGCCGTGCTCGTCGGATTAGCTTGTGCATAGTCATTAATAGATTTGATAGCTTTGTCCACATCGTCTTTTGTTTTGATGTTGTAGATGAAGGCATTCAACTTAGCCTCATGATCACCATCACTGTTTGGTGCGCGAGACAGGCTATCAATAGGATTTGCCGGTTGCTCAACTACTGGCACATCACCGGGGTGATTTGCTTTCACTTGCATGCCGAACACGAAATAAGCGCCGACAAATAATACTGACGCACAAATAGCGCCATACCAAAATTTAACCATCGTTCCTCCAAATTTATTTTTTCTATTAATAGATAAAGATTTTCAGCTACGAGACATAATGTCAACTGGCCTAATATTAGAGTCTGGTCGTGGCGTTTTGGGTTAATAAATTAGTTATTAAACTACGTTTTAAAAAAAGTTCGTTAAAACGGCCACATA
>CAZCHT010000141.1:0-12093 GCA_964498705.1 uncultured Bdellovibrio sp.
CGATTGTTTGCCTTCATCATAATCTGAATTTGAAGAAATTGAATCAGCCCTTAGCCGCAGGCTAAGGGGCCAGTTCCATTTATTTAACCAGTGTTTAAAGGTCTAAGACTCGAGCTGCTTAAGCAGCTCGTTTTAGATACTCAACGATTGAATTTTCGTCTGTTTCTTTTGTTTGTGTCCAGAATTTATGTGCATCTAGAAATGTCTTCACAAGCTGAGAGTCGAACTGGGTGCCTGAGCAACGTTTAAGTTCGGCGTATACAACTTCATTAGGTAAACCTTTACGGTAAGAACGAGTCTGCGACATCGCATCGTACGTATCTACGATAAGGATAACACGAGCCAATAAATTGATTTTATCACTGACTAGCCGATCCGGATACCCTTCACCATCGACCCGTTCATGATGACCACGAACCGGCGCTAAAAGCTGGCGAAAGAAAGCATCTTTTTCTGCTAACGGTTTTAAAATATTTTCTGAAATGATGGGATGATTTCTCATAATATCGATCTCTTTTGGATCTAACTTGCCAGGTTTAGCAATGATCTCGTTAGAAATTCCGATTTTACCTAGATCGTGAAATAAACCCGAGTACTCGGCAACGGCCTGCTCGTATTCATTCAAACCAGCACTCAGAGCCAGTTTTCGGCTTAAAGCCCCAACACGACAACAGTGTTCATAAGTTACTGGATCCACATAACTAAGAGTCTGCATCAACGCTAATGCAGTATTATTCGCCCAACTTGGAATATCGCCCCATGACATGAGAATCTCCCCTGCTTACTCTATCGTGATTTCTAAGGCTTTTCTAAAGGCAGAACTCTAAAATTCTGCCTTTGTCTTGTTTTGAGACGACTGCTTGCTGCTTAGCTATGTTATGAATGGGATGAGCCAGACCTAAGGCGACGACATCCAGTTAAAGACATCGAGTTTCTATCATGCTAGCTTTTCTTTATGACCTATTTTATAGGATTTGAAATACTACTTTTGAGTTCTCTTACCGTTGCTAAATTGATTGCCTTTCCGCGTTTGCCGACGTCAAGCAAGATTACTTTATTAGAAAGATGGTCGACCAATTTTTCCTTGGAAATCATCAATCGAGTGATCGCCATTACCGTGAGTATGCTGCTGATTCAAAATTTAAATTTCAAAAATGCAGCCTCGGAAAATTGGTTCTATTTCTTGTTCTACATTGTGGTTTTAGATTTCACCTTTTATTGGCGTCATCGCATTTATCATCGCTGGTTTTGGTTTTTTCATCGCACTCATCATTCTGATTCTGGGTATGATTTTTCGCTGTCTCTTAGAATTCATCCCATTGAGACATTGATTCAAATTATTCTTTTTGTATCTATTTCTTTGCTCATGAATATCAATCAATGGCATATTTTTTTAGCTGTTCATATATTCTCAGTACAGGCACTACTTTCGCACTTAGATTACGCCATACCAAAAACGTCTTTTACCCGTATTCTGCGAAACATTTTCGTATTTCCGGACTCCCATAAATTTCATCATAATCCAGAAAATCCGGACAATCATTTTGGATTTCTTTTTTCTTTCTGGGATACTTTTTTTGGTACAAATCAGATTAAAAAAATTGACTAAGTTTTCCAATTTGGAAATGCTAGTTAAAAAAGGATTAAACGATGAACTTAGTTAAATATTTTCTAACCCTAGTGTTGCTTTTTATAGGATACTGTTTCGCCGATACGACGGATTCTTCTGATATGGCAAAATCAAATGTATCGGGCCCTTCTGCAGCTCGTACGTCCAATATGACTGGTGGATACGATCCAACAAATTCTAATTTCGGAATTTCACAAAGAAATCAAATGTTCGCGAAAATCTCTTATGTCGTATCTTTAATACTATGCGCATCTACGCTGATTTTCTTCTTTATTGCACGAATCAACGCCAAGAAGAATTACGTTAAGGCTAAAAAGTTCTTTATTATTGGACTCGTGCTGTTCGCACTGGTGATCGCGACGTTTCTATTACCGAAACTGTTTCTTTCTTTAAATTTCCCTGGAAATTTTGATATGAGAGCAACTTAAATCCAAACTAATCTTAGTTTGGATTATGCCAAATTGAACGGTCTTTTACAATGTGATGGCCTTTAAGTTCAACCGGTATTCCTTTGCCGCTCCAAGTTTGTGTTTGGTAGCCAGCGATTTTTACTTTTTGTGAAACTAAATCCACATCGATTAAACCATTAAAGCCCGCTTTTACGGCCTGAAATGCAAGGCGAAGCAATGTTTCATCATGATCTTTGCAACCTGAAACTTTAATCGGTTTTTGAATTCGTTTAATCAAACGAGTCTCTTTACTTTGATTAGATAAATACACGTTAATGTTTTTCGCTTTTTCCATGGTGGCTTGATAATCATCCCACTGATCAGATACATGCAGATTAAAACACGGCGGACAATACACTTCATGCTTCAATTCAGGAGCTACTTCCGTCAGAAAAGAAAAATTATCTTCTGGCAAAATGTGAGCACAATACTTACATACATCGCTCTCGCAGCAACCACATTTCAATAAAGCTTTCGTACCTTGGCAACTAATACAACCCATAGACTCTGCATCTAGCACATTTAACTCAGCAATTCGACTTTAAATTTCCCCCATGAAATTAATCAATGAAGTCGTACACATCAAAGCCAATATATAGGAATTGAGGACCTCAGACCTGTCTGACACCGAGAAATTGGACGAAATCATCGTTTTTAGATATACCGTCGATATGATTATTCGATCGGATTTACGGCTCATTTGGATGTTTATTATATTTATGACGACCACTGCTTTTGCACAAAGTAGTAGGGACCTTCTGATTTCAAGCCATGCCGGAGAGACGGTCGGCCTATGTAACCTGGGCGCAACATTTTTAAAACCGATGAACTCACCAGCCAAAGCCCTAGTGCTATTCGTCCATGGCTCAGGAACATCCAACCGCAACGAACAATCCCCCGCCGGCAACCAGCCCTTTAAAGACATTGCCGAAGGCCTATCCAAAAACGGAATCGCAAGTCTCCGTTTCGATAAACGAGGAATTCAACCCGAATGTCGAAGACCACTGATCAACAACCCAAACCTAACACCATGGCATTTCGTCCGCGATGTAATGAACATCATCGCCTACATCAAAAAAGATCCCGAGATGAGCAAACTCCCCCTGGTATTACTGGGCCACAGCGAAGGCGTTAACTTCGTAACGGAAATCGCGTCGAAATCGAACTATCCAGTCAAAGCGGTAGTTTTACTAGCCGGCTTAGGAAAATACTCAATTGATAAAACAATCATCAGGCAGTACCAACAAATAGCCGCGGACCCAAGACTACCTGCAAATGAAAAACTGAAAATCCAAAAAGTAATCAACGACGGCACTGCATTCTTTAACAAACTTTATACAGGCCAAGTCCAACCAACAGATCAATTCCTGTCCATCTATTCAAAATACTGGATCGACTGGATAACTATAACTAAAAACGGCGCCGTAACCGCACAAAACGTAAAAGTACCATCATTAGTTTTACGAGGAACAGCCGACACAAACGTAACAGCAGACGATTTTACGGCGTTAGCACAGGTGACTCATCACGTGCGTAATTCAGCATCGTTCGCACCAATAGGCTTAGATCACTTTTTTACTTTACCAGGATCGAAGACAGTATCACCGTTGGTAATTTCTAAAATTTCGATATGGATTAATAGTTTTTAAAAAATTACGTCACTAGTATGTACGTAAGCAGGAAAAAAACTAAAGACACTTCAAACAAGGCACCCAACGTCGCGCAAAATAAAAAAACAGGCATGGCGTGGGCAAATTTTTGGAAACGAAGGATCGTCTTCTTTCCGAAGCTACGATGCAAGCTCGGTCTTCCTTTTGAGAGAATTCTTTTTAAAGACATGAAAAAAACGAGTTCCACAGACAGGCGTTCAGCGCCGGCGAGGACTGCCGAGGCTTTTTTTATGTCTTTAAAAAGAATTCTCTCAAAAGGAAGATCCCCGAACTGACCCCAGAAATAGCTTCGGAAAGAAGACGATCCTTCGTTTTCAAAAATTCGGGGTTTTCAAACAGAACTAAGCCGCAGCCCCACAACATTTCTTAAACTTCTTCCCACTCCCACAAGTACAAGGATCATTCCGCCCGATCTTAGGCTCTGCCCGAACCACAGTCTCGATCTTCGCATGATGATGATGCCCTTCACCTTCGCGATGAGTATGCGCTTCGCCACCAACAAAAGCCCAATGCCCTTGCTCATTTTTACGAAATTCAGAAACTTCGTGATGCTCTAGAGTCTCTTTTTTATCACTGTACGTAGCGGTAAATTCTACTTTACCTTTTTTATCGTTCGGCCCGCCTTCTGCGGATTCGATTTTCAAGCCCAACCATTTAGATTGTTGTGCCCACTTTTTAGTGCTGGCCATATCGAAATCATGTCGTGATTCGGGAGCTAATGTATCGTGAATATACTGAATTTCACCTTTCACATACGCAGAGTATCGTGATCTCATTAATTGCTCAGCGGTTTCAGGAAATGCTGTACCTTTGATAAACGGTTCGCAGCAGGTCTCATACGATTTAGAATTTCCACACGGGCAATTCATATTCACTCCTTAGGTTTCTTGTTCAGCTACAGGCTCTTCCTGTTTTCGTGGATTAGGCTCTTTGTAGCCAGTCATTAAAAATAAAAGTTCCGCTGACGCTTGAGCATCGCACAGAGCGCGATGATGTTGAGTCAGTGAAATTTGAAAATGGTTCGTTAAGTTTTTTAGGCCATAGGATTTAATCCCCGGAAAACTCTTTTTCATACCGATGCACGTACATAAATGCGTACGCGAATAGTCTTGTTCTACACGCAGAAATTCTTTTTGGATAAATCCATAGTCAAATTTCACATTGTGAGCCACAAATATAGCACCGTCTGTGAATTGATTGAATCGGTCGGCAACTTCTGAAAACTTAGGCGCATCCGCGACCATCTGGTCTGTAATGCCTGTCAATTTCTGAATAAACGGAGGAATTGGGCGCTCAGGATTTATCAATGTTTGAAATTCATCGATAATTTTTCCGCCTTGAACTTTTACTGCCCCAATTTCAGTGATGCGATGAGAATGTGGAGCTCCGCCCGTCGTTTCTAAATCGACTACGACATAGACTTGATTTGGATCTGATTGCCATTTGACTCTCAAGACTTCGACATCAAATCCCGCTTCGCGCAACAGGCGTGCTTTTGATAGCTGTTTATATTTCAGAGAATCGCCGTCGGCTTTAACTTCGATGAAACTAATCTCGCCATTTTTTTCAAGCATCAGATCAGGATAACCGCTGTGATAAACATCAAATCGACGAGCCATCGTTCGCAAGATATGAGCGACATTTTTATTTCTGGTCTTTCTCACGAAGTCGAGGACCATTGGCGCTAGGCTTGTCGTCCATTGGAACAAATCATTCATTTTGCCGTAATGCTCGGTCACCGTTTTTAAAATGATAAACTCGATCGCATTGTAGTCATTCATTTGAACTAATTTCGACTCTAGTAACACTTCATTGCGATTGTAGAAATCGGGCCCGGCCAGATCCGCTGGTTTACGATCAAAAGGATTAAATAATTTAGCGATAGGGCTTGCAAACAACTCATCCCAGAATATTAATCCAAACAATCCCACCCACAAATAGTTTTCAACAAACTGTCCCGTGTACCCTTGCTTTTGGTACAAGTCGATCACGCCTTGCTCCGGCTTCTTTAAATAAACATCACTTAATGTAACTTGCTTTGAACTTTTCAAAATATCAGTCAATGAACCGGTCCGTTTTTTACCAAACTTACGTGCGAAAAAATCCTCTGCGAACAGAAGTTCTTCATCACAATGAGGATCTTCTAAAATAGCTTCAAGGACAGCACGTGATTGCTCCACTTGATCCCATTTATAAAACAAACGCGTTTGGCGTTCACGAGCTGGGTGACTACCACACTCTTTTAATGCAGCGATAGTGATAGACTGATTAGCGTCTTCGAACTTGATTGCGACACCCAATAACCATTGGTCTTTGATAGGGTTCACCCCGACCGCGCGACTGAATTCCAATTTTTCCAAAATTTCTGTTTCTGATTGAACATCGCTTAGCCGCTCAATCTCTGAATAAAAGAAATAGTCCTGCTTTGCGGAAATCAAATCAGTATAACGAGCCTTAAAATCAGTCTTCAACGAATGAGCCTGGCGAATGCCAAGATCACGTAGAGTATACAGCGTTAAATTACGCTGAATTTTTCCAAAATATAAAAATAATAGATAATCTAGCTCTTCAAATCGTCGTTGCACAAACAACTCGTCATACAATTCTAAATTAGCCAGCACTAGCTGATCTAGATTACCTTGTGCTTTGATAACTAGGTCGCCTCTAGATTCTGACGAAGCCACACGCATGCCCGATTTTTTTAACCACTTGGCTAAATCTGTTTTCGTTAAAAACTCGGTCAGCATTGGTTTGTCGGCTTCATTGACTCGCGAAAGGAACTTCGCGTTTTCTAACTCTTTCAACGCCCCCAACGGATCGTTAATTTCGGGGTACTTGGTGAACGAGATATTGTTAAACACCAAACCTTTGCGATTAATCATACGCACGTATGCGCATTGTGCATCTTCCGATAGCTCATGAAATGACTTTAGGAAATCCACGTGCGCTGGCTCAATTACCGATTGGTAGTGAGCTTCCAGGTGCTGAATCAGCTCAAAGAAGTGGGACAGGTAGTATTTGTCAGGCAGTACGATCACAGACATGGAGGCCCATAGTAAAGCCCACGACGCGAATAGGCAAGAAAGGATACGGCCCCAAAAGCAAAAAGCCCGCATTTCTGCAGGCTTTTTGTGGTTTGAAACTGTTTTTTAAGTATTAATTACTCAGCTGAATTACCAGCTAACAGAATCTACGTCGTAACCCCATTGAGTAAGGGCTTTTTTATACATACCTTTGATGAATTGTTGAGCTTGGTGAGGTTTTAAACCTAGAGCCGAAGCTGAACGATTTGTTAACTCTCTCATAGAAGATTTATCACCTTCGCGAAGTTTGTTAACGGCAGCTAATGCATCCGAGAAAGGAACGCCGAACGCACCTTTGAAAGTTACGTCGATGTCTTTAGTAGTTACTTTACCGCGAGTCGCCGTAGTAACCGCAAAGTTGTTCAAAACGCTAGCAACAGCTGTTGCTTGAGCTTTTTTGAAACCGTATTCTTTCATTAATTTGTCTGCACCTTTAGCTACTAAGATTTTGTTCGCATCAGAGTTTAATGCCGCAAAATTAGTATCAGTTGCTTTAGACGCGTTCTTGTTATTGATCGCTTGACCGAAATTGCTTTCAATTAAGTTCGCAGAGTAAAGAACTCCGTTTTTACCTAACCAGTAAGCACCGTTACGGATATCTTCCCAGAATAAACCCGAAGAACCCACACCAATTTGGTAGCCACCAACGTATCCAGCGAATTCACTGACGTCGGCATAACGTTGTTTAACCATGTTCTGGTCGTAAACAATAGCATCACCATATTCGTCGAACTCTACAAACCACATATCATCAGAGCCGTAGCCGTAACGATCGTAGTGTGTATCACGACTAACTGTGATACGCGCGCCTGTTTTTGCATCAAATGTGCAACCTGGAGTTGGTTCAGATGTTTTACAGATATCACCGTAAACAGTCTCGAACGGATAATAAAGAACATTTGTTGAACCGCCGCCGCCACCGCCGCCGCCGCAACCGAAAAAGCCAAGTGCTAATGCACTTACTAAAGAAACTTGTAAAGCACCCTTTAGTTTAGAAGTCATAGAAAACATTTTTCCCCCATTTCTATATATTGTTTTAGTTTCATTTTTTAAACGCATGTTGGTTCATGCGTTTGGTTCTTAAAATTTAAATTTTATAGCCTAATTGGTACTCTTAAAATGCTATCCCCACAAAAATAATCAAACGCGTAACCCTTCTCGCCCAAGAAAACTGGTGTGTTGAGTGGACGACACCCTGAAGTTCTTTGCGTCTCAAGTCTTAGTTTCGCTGGTGTCATTAGTTCAACCACTTTCTCTTGTGTTAACGAAGTTTGATTCGAACCTTGTGCCTTTGCAAAAATCGGGACAACTATTTTGACACCACGATTTATTTCGCTGCTCTCCGTCGTAAAGATCGCGGGAATTTTTTGTTTTGGATTTTTAGAATCGAAAACGGTGATCGGCATGTACACACTGGTTAAGAAATCATCAGGATAAAACGTGTAGCGCTCTAAACTGCGCCCAACCGTCTGACCTGTAAGCAAATCGTGATATTGAATTTCACTATTTGTTAATACGAATGTTCCTGCCCGTTTTTCACCCAAAAATGACGCGCGAACTAACAACGCAGAATCGTAAAGTGGATTCATTGGTTTTAAAACTTGATCGATATACTTTTGCGATTGGAAATGAATAAATGTTACGCGTTGTTCACGGTTTCCATTTTCATTAAACCAATACGTGCCTGCGAATTCTTCCGTACTGGCATCCAAATTTAAAATCTTGTCGACTTTAGTTTCGATCAAGTTTCGGTATTGATAGTTCTTTGACAGCGCTTCTAATTTTTTTAGATTTTGAACCTTTCCGTTAACCACTTCGGCTTGAGCAAAGTCATATATATAGGATGGCTTGATTTCAGACCCTTGATTTTTGGCCATCAACACCGGAATTATGCCCCGTATTTTTTGTTCAAGACTTGGTTCAAGGACGTCGATGATTTCATATTCTTCACCGGCGTCGACGGAACTTAACTGGTTCTTATCATCAACATAGTAGAAACGAATTTTTAATTGCTCGTTGCCTGCCGGGTTTTCCCACAATTGAATCAAACTCGGTTTTGTTGAAGGATCTTTTCCATAACCAACCCATGCTGGTCGTTTTTTATCCCCAATAGTCATCCAATAAACCTGATACGGCATAACAGCTTTATCTGAATCGTAAGTGAACTCCTCCACGAGTTTAAAATTGTGATCAAATATCGAGAAGTAAACTTTCGGAAGTGCATTGTCGTCGTCGTCATCTGGTTCATCCAGAAAACCAAGTGCGTAAATCGTGTCGGGATTTTGGGGGTTCCCTTGAAGCATACGAACCAAGTATTGCGAACGTAGTTGTTCAACAGGTTTTGGTAACTTCAGAACGTTCGATCCCACCAACTGATACGCACCCGATCGGTCTTGAGTTAACAGCGAGAACGATGTCTCTTTCTGACCTTGTGACGATAAAATATAGTCACGTTTGTTCGGAGTGTAGTCGTAGGTTTCATCCACTGGATTCCATTCGACTCGTCCGGTTGGGAATCCTTTTACTTGGTATTTTGTCATTTCTGGCAACTGAGTAGTTGCCGTGAATGGAACTACCAATTCAAAATCTTGAATGAAATACTTGCTGAGTTTCGCATCAACCATGATCCACACTTCAAGATCTAAATCAGAAGGTACCATGTTTCTTTGCTCGTCAGTTTTATAAAGCTCAGTATCCACAGTAACGGACATCTTGCGTCCGCCTTCCCATTTTCCTGATTTTGGTAAACCAGAAACAGAAACAACCGCCGGTCGATGGCTTTTATCATTGTCTTTAAATTTTGCGCGTATTTGTACACGCGAAAAATCAATATCTTGCCAGTAGTTCTTCACCGAGAAGCTGAATTTCATTTTCTTGTCGCTACCGTTCCAGATGAGCGTCGTTTTTTCCTTGATGGTTGGCAGAACAACAGGAACTGGTTTAGCATCCATGGCTTTACTAAAATCCATGTTACCAGCTAATGTCATTTTTGATTCTACCGTCGATTTCAAAGTAACTAATTTATTTGGCAGATGGGGAACACCTTCAAATAATCCTTGGTTTACTTTTGGCAGACGAGTCGTTGCCATCAAACGAGGATAGATTTCATTTCTTGGAATCCCTTGAGCAATCATTTCTGCAGCCACACCCGCAACAAATGGCGAAGCTTGGGATGTTCCTGATAAATATTCAAAGCCCCATGTTTTTCTAAAACGAACCGGGCGTTGATCCATTGGGAATGTACTTAAGATATTTAAACCGGGAGCTAAGATATCGACGCCGCCACCATAGTTTGAAAAGTGACTGATAGACCCGTCGGGACCATGGCTACCTACGCAGATAACACCTTCGTAAGCACATGGGCGTAATAACGCACGTGTCGAATCGTTTCCGGCTGCTGCCACAACGATTATTCCACGATTGATCATTTCAGTGATCAGCCCATGAATTAATTCAGAATCGCGGGCCGCAGGCCAGCCGAGCGATAGATTTACAACATCGGCTCTGGATTTAAACGCATATAATAGTCCACGCGCGACTAAATCGCCCAAAGACTTTTTTGCCCACTTTTGTTTTGATTCCACGGGCGACAACGTATCCATATTGATATCTGTCGACAGTGGTTTTACAGGCTCGGACGGATTTTTACCGATCACTTGAATCGGTATAATTTCAACGTTACTATAAACACCGCTAACGCCAAGGAATTGGGGATCCATTTGGGCCCCGATAATACCGGCTACATGCGTACCATGACCTTGGTCATCACCAAAATCAGGACGCCCCATAATACCTGAAGGGTTATCCGCATTACCCAAGATACTCCAACCAGAACAATCGAGTGGATAACCATTATGATCGGGATCTAGATTTGGATTTTCCGCGGTCATGAATTTCTTTTCGCAGCTTTCACGATCCTTACCGTCTTCAACTAAACAGGCTTCAAAGGCCTCTAATTGTTTGCATTCTGGCTCGTTCCGATAAAGAACATTTTTTAAATTAAGATGCTTTTTATCAACACCAGTATCTAAAACAGCAACACGTACTTTTCTTTTTAATTTGCCCACTTTGTTCTGAATTTTCTGGATATCTTCGCCAGTAACCCCAGGTACGCGGAATGTTTGCACGGGATCTAAATCTAAATTCTGAGCCTGACCAGTATTTTTCATACCCCACTGTAGTGGCTGCCAGTCGGCATTTAGATTTTGAATTGGTAATTCATAGTCATCTATATTTAATGGCAATCCATTTTGGTTAATTTTGCGCTCAAGCATCAATAGATCGGCATACGTACTAACTTCCACGATCCATGCTCTCGAGAATTTATTTAGGCTAAGTGATTTTAATAATTCTTTTTCTTTATCCGACCACAGATTTTTGCGGCTCACGATCAGCGATGAATCTAAAATCAAATTCAAATCTTTAGATTTGATCTTGTGATGAGGTTTTACTGACAAAATCGCGCGCTCTATCGAATACGCTGATGGCGTCAATAGTAAGCTTATCCCTATGGTGAAAAGTGTCTTAATCATCGGAAGCTCCCTTGCGAACGATCTAACTCTACAGACGTGATTCCCGTTCTTTGACTGAACATTTGGATCAAACCATTTGAGTACTCAATATTTTTAGTTGGATCACCTAAAGTATTCGAGAAGTATTGGATTTCGCCATCTTCATCACCCGTTCTGAAACCGTTAACACGAACAAGGTAGATGTAATTATCCGGAGTTAAGTACTTTAACAACTGCTGCAACGGAATGCGTTCATCCAAAACATATAGAACTTCCGTAAGCCATCTAATTTGCTCTTTTTTATCTTTTGGAAACTTCGTTGAAAGATTAATTAATTTCTGAATCCAAGGCATTAGGCATTCATACGAACTACCGTTATACCAAGCGTAAGTATTTTGAGATCCACCACTATCGCCCTGCTTGTTCTCAAAGTACTGCTGACATTCATAATAGTATTGAGTGTAGCCCGTTTGATAGTTGCCATTACCAAGCACCGACATAACTCCGATAAACATGGCGCGATCAGCATCGCGTTCTTGAGAGCCAAGAGTTTCAGATAGCTTTTTAAACAATCGAGAAACGATAAAGTTAACGTTTTGTTTATCGACTTTAAATTCTTTTGGATTGATTAGATCTTGAATCTTCGACAAAGCACTTGGCATCAAAGACAATTGCGCTGTGATACGATAGAAATCCACGGATTTAACTTGATGGAAATTCTCGCGCTCAAGCAATCGATACGACGATAGG
>CAZCHT010000142.1:0-12034 GCA_964498705.1 uncultured Bdellovibrio sp.
CGTTGTCGACGACATGCCATTTTGCGTTTTTCTTGGATGTTTTAGATACCATTTGCTTGTACAATTTTTCGTACACTTCCCACTTATTGCGATTACGGATATCGTCGTACGTCAGCTTCCAGTTTTTCTCTATGTTTTCTACCCGATCAATCAGTCGTCGTGATTGCTCTTTTTTACTAACCTTAAGTAAAATTTTTATAACTCGTACATTGTCGTCAGTCATCCAACGTTCAAACTCATTAATTTCTTTATAGGCACGTGTGACCGTCTTTCCTTTGCTAATTCCTTCGACGCTTTCGACTAGAACTCGGCCATACCAGGAACGATCGAATACAGCGATTTCACCAGGCCCAGGTAACTTGGACCAGAACCGCCACATATAGTGCATCTCTTTTTCAATAGCATTGGGAGCGCCGATTGGCCACACCTTAAGTGCACGAGGATCAACCGACCATGCTAGCCTGCGAATTAATCCGCCCTTGCCAGCGGCGTCTACGCCTTCTAAAACAAGAATCGCCTTTAGTTTATTTTGGATGTAGGTCTGCTGAACCAACTGCAGTTTTAACCTGAGCTGTTTCATTTTCTCTTCGATTTTATTAGAGTCGCTCACTTTTGGTCCTCCACGAGCAAGGCTGTCCATTGATTATGTTTACTGTCTCTAATTTTCCAAATAAAAGCATCCAAAATATAATGAGTCCCTTGAGGCACCGCTAGCAGTGGGACCAAATAGGACAACAGGACCGGACTTACCTCGAATAGTTGACTGCGATGCAAGAAAAACACCGACAGATGTTCTTTCCAAACCAGGCTCGCCCACAAAAATTCCTCTGCGTACGCTAGCAAAACCAAACTACCCAGAAAAATCAGAAAACTATGTCGTTTTAAAAAAGATAATTCATAACTTTCCTGATTGCGTCCTTTATACACCCAAATCAGCGCCAGGTAAGGCACACCGTGCGCGACTACATTTGTAAGTGTGAAAATAATGTCATTGTTGAAATAGACGATGCCGATATACCAAACTAGCAGGGTCCCGGTGTATATACCATTCTTCGCCCAATTAAAAAATTTGTGACGATACGTTTGTACGCATTCGGAAACAAAATATCCCGTGACCAGAAACGCTAACAAACTTGATAAGGCCACTACTAAATCGTCCGATGGAAAATAGAAAAAATCTTTGTCAATAAACCAATTAAACTCTTTCGGCCCTGAGAAATGCCAAATCAAAACCGGAATAACAGTCACATAGTATATCCCATATTGATTGAAGATCTTTGTCAGCAGTGATGGCACTTCCATTTTCCCCGAGTAAATCCTAAAAAATCCATACTGTTGCCGGATAAAATGAAACACGGCTAGGTACGCTAGTCCCCGCCAAAACAATACCGAGCTAATTGAATACAACAAAACTCCTAGAAACCAAACACCCAGAGGAACTAGCCAAAGAAAAGTTGAAAATAATTTTTTCTCATTTTTATCTAGGTACACGCGAAATAGAGTGGAATATACATGTGCCACATCTACGCAAACAACGAGAGCGAACCAAACCCAAATCGGCATCAAATGGATATCTTTAACGATCGGATAAATACCTAGCGCCAATGCCACAGCGAAAAAATGGGGACCGATAATCCAAGTCGAATCAAATTTCTTATTTCTGATCCAAATCTGATTAGCCATTTTTTAATACGTCCTGAGCCACCCGATGTCCCCAGTAATGCGCTTCTTCAAATAATGACATACCCGAATTATCGGTGTGAGCAAAATAGATGTTCTGGTTCTTTTGAGCTTTCCACGGTTGCTGAAACACAGAATGCATTCGACCCACACGAGGACCAATCATCGCGTGTCCATATATTTTTATATCCATGGATTGAATAGACACGGCCATACCGGGATGCATGGCTTCGAGTTCGGCTTCCACGCGCGGGGCCCAATCATCCCATCCTAACCCAGAAACTTTCTTTCTGATTTCTGTCGCGGTTAGGTTTTTATCATACAGGGGCCAGTACAATGTCAGAACCGTGTTTCCGTCGAAACGACCACGTAATTCCTGATGACGTGCGTGTACGTATCCTAAACTACTGGACTGATACCGAACATTATCCCAATGCAAATTTTGAAACTCTTCTGGTTTTAGTTTCACTGTTACATTAGCAATAACCCAGCTGTAATAGTCATCGCTAGAAACCTTCGGCAGGTTTTTTTTATCTTCAAATAAATACGGAGCTAAAAACTGCGGGCCCGAATAAATCAGATGTTCGGACTCACACTCAGCGAGTTCTTTAGTGTCGAAATTATATATGCGTGATGTGACACGACCATTTTCTGTAGGATGAATTCTCATCACTGCATGATTGGGCTGAATATGATCTTTTAGATACTCGGTTAATTTTTGCAGTACCCAGCCATTGCCTTCCGGCCACGTCATAATTTTATGATCATCATACTGGCCCAGTGGTCGACGTGAACAAAAATAATGTAGTCCGCCCCAGGCCGACACAGTGTCGATTCCCATTCCAAAATCATCTAATGTGCAGTAATTCATATACCAGCTGACTACATTTGACGTATAACCCTGCTCTTTTAAAAAATCAGCAAATGAAACGTCATCGAGCTTTAAAAACATAGGATCTTGGCTGGACTCCATCAACGGAATATTAAATACGAATTTACCGTCACTGCCCTTTTTAAATTTGTATTCATGAACTAAATCGTGAAATCGTTTAAGCTGATCTTCATCGTCTTTAGTGATACCTTTCATAGGCAGAATACTTTCTTGCCATTCGCCTTTGATAAACAGTCTTTCTTGGGGATCTTGACAAAGAAATTCTTCGTTGAACTCAAGACCGCCATCTGGTGATTTGCTAGACGCAAGCCCCATATCTTTGAAAAATTCTAACAGCTGTTTATTTTCGGCATTAGGAAGAGGAATGTAATGCGCGCCCCAAGGAAACTTAGAAACTTCATTTTGCCCGTACGATGAGTTGCCCCCGGCACTCGAACTCATTTCCAAAATTTTAAAATTATCAAAGCCGGCGCGTTTTAAATAGTATCCCGTCAGCAAACCCGTCATACCGCCGCCAACAATTAATGTTGGAATTTTAATCGAAGCTGTAGGTGACAGCTTAAATGCTTCACGCAATTGATGGCCGCGATCGGATTGATTAACCCACTGCCCAGTATAGCCGATGGTGTGTTTATGGTATTTCTTAAACTGTTTAATTCCATAGATTCCGCCGAAGAACACGGATGAGGTAATTAAGCCATACTTAATAAATTCACGGCGATCAGTTTTCATGATGACTGAATGGTTCCCATTCTTGCTCAAAGGTACGAACTAGAATCTGATTATTTAGACGATTAACTTCTTTAGAATCACCAATCAAGTCTTTACTGAATTGAAATAAATAAGGCACCATTTCGGTGCTGATAAATTGCAATCCTGCCGGCAAAGCCAAATTGGTTTCATATGTATCCATCGGCGCTTTTGCTGCCAATACATAACCCCACTCACCAAACGAAGGGACATACACGTGGTATGGCTTTGTATATAGAGCCACATCGTTCAACGTATTAACAATAATCTGAAATGAATTCTTTGCTACGTAAGGCGATGTGCTTTGTACCGCAATCAAACCATCCGCATCGATCGTTGACGTTAAGTAGCCATAGAACGTTTTAGAATACAGCTTACCTAAAGCAAATTGAGATGGGTCTGGAAAATCCACGATTACAAAATCAAACAGTTCTTTATTATTTTTCACCCAAACAAAGGCATCTTCGTTAAGAACTTCTACTTTGGAGTCATTCAATGAATTTTTATTTAATTCTGTCAGAATGGAATTCGTTCTAAACAAATGAGTCATCTGGGAATCTAAATCCACCAACAGAATTTTTTGAACCGACGGGTATTTCAAAACTTCCCTAACTGCCAGACCATCACCACCACCCAAGATTAAGACTTTTTTCGGTGATTGCAGTCGTGATAAACCCACGTGCACTAAACTTTCGTGATAACGGTATTCATCGCGAGAGCTAAATTGCAAATTTCCATTTAAAAACAATTTCATTTCACCCGAAGTTTGAGTCAGCACGATTTTCTGATACGCCGTTGTTTTTTTGAAAACGATGCGCTCGCGATAGTTTTGTACTTCAAGGAAACTAACCAACGTCTCTGAATAACCAAACGCTAAAACCAACAGCACTAGGGTGGCAATTGCTTTGAATCGTAAAAACCCTTCGGATTTAATTTCTGTTTTAAAAACAATAATTGTGACTAGCGCCACCGACACATTGAAAATCCCAAACAGTAAGGACGAACGAACCAAACCTAAATACGGCACCAATAACAACGGAAACGAAATCGACGCAAGCAATGCCCCGATATAGTCATACGTGAAGATTTTTGAAACTAGATCTTTAAATTCAAATCGATCTTTAAGAATTCGCATCAGCAGCGGTATTTCTAAACCTACAAAGCAGCCGATAATAAAAATAACCGAGTACAAAATAAATCGAAATGATACTACATATTCATACGACAAGAACAAAAACGCCGCCGAAAAACCACCGACGAGGCCTATGATCATTTCGATTTCAATAAATACATTCAATAAATTGCGTGTGAAGTATTTTGAAAAGTACGAGCCCACACCCATTGCAAATAAATAGGTTCCGATAATAGTGGAAAACTGAGTGACCGAATCCCCTAGCAAATAACTGGCTAACGCACCGGTAATCAGTTCGTACACGAGCCCACAGGTGGCCACCACAAAAACGGAAAATAACAATAGGTAGGTCATAGTCTCTTCTTTTTAGCTGTGAATTGCGCTAGCAATAATTTGTGCTATCGCCAGAGCCATTGCGCCCGCTGTGATCGCCAAAGCTATGTTTTTTTCTTCAACGACTTCTTTCCATAAATTTCCCGGAGTCATTTTGTCGAATACAAAAAACGAGAAAATCAAAATGACTATCCCTAAAACCGAAAAAACCAATGCGTTTACGATGTACTTGATGTTGATCAATACTTCCATATTGTTAGGCGCGTCCATAGGTGCTCTCCATTATTTATGCTGAAATGTTTTTCCAGCCGGTTGAAAACTTTTTCCTGAAACAAAATCATAATAACTGACTCCCACATAACTAATGTAAGAGTAGATCAAGACCACTAAAAATCCGTAAACTAAATACCCTTTAATCATCGTGCTGACTCCAAAACGGTGAATAATCACTTTGTGACCAACGAGTTTTCTCGAAACTCTTGGCGCGCATGAAATAATATATTGGATAAATCGCCATCATAAAAATCGCAAAGAAGAAATTGCCCCAAGCCACATTTCCTTCGGTAATTCGAACAGTCAGGTTCGTTGGCGACCCTGAACCAGAATCCGTAGTGATATTTAGGTGATATTTTCCTTTAGGCAACTTAGCTATGCGACGTTCACTTTTCTGCGAACCTTCCGTCCACGCTCCATCGGAATCGCTGCCCCAATAGTACTCGACACCTTGATCAAATTCGTACTCTTCACCGGATTCTTCTTCGACAGCCTCAATCACGGCTTCAAACCAATCATTCGAAACCGGTGCTGAAATTTCTGATTCGATGTAGCCCGCTTTATCGCCGATCTCAAAGGTCTGCGTAGTTATTTTATAACCTTTCGAGTTTGGAACTGCGTAGGTCAGGTTCAGAGCATCCGATCGATACACAGCCACAACAAATCCGAAATGAACCATGAACAAAGCACACATCAAATAGCTGACATACATCGTAAGTTTCTTATCTTCGTTGTGTGACGAAGGTTGATGAGGCGCCACTCCCATATCTAGCGGCATTAGGCCTTTTAATTTAAATGCGGTTTCAATATCCCCTTTAGGAATATATTCACCCAGCGACCAAATTTCTTCGTCAGAATCTTTTTCTAACGATAACATTTCTGGCGGATTTATATAATCACTAGACTCAACTAGTTCATTGGCTTTCACGCGCCAATAAAATTCACCGAGTACAAATAAAGTCTTAATTTTGCCATTATTAAAAAGACTATATGTTTTTCCAAGATAATTAGCCGAGCGCAAAACCGAATCAACCTTAGGAGCCGATTTGGTTTTAGTGACATAACTCCAATGGCCATCCATACAGACTAGAAAACGATAGCCAACGTAGGGATTGAATAGCAAGTACTCGCTCCATTTATAAACTTCGGTTTTATCACTGCGTAGAAGGAATCCGATGACATCCCAATCATGACCGCGAAATTTAAATCGTTGCCCTAATGATATTATAGGCTTAGCCAGTTGCCGCTGATTGCGAACTAAAATAGAAACAGATTCATTATCTTTAGAAATAATGGTCAAGCACGACGGACACACGCAGCTGAGTGAGGTGTCCGAGTATTTTATGGAAACGCTGCCACCACATGATGGACACGTGACTGCTTTTACCATGGCGTTACCATCCCTTAACCTCTTTTAAGTTTTGAAATTTGAAATCTTCAAAGTCTAAAACTTGCCCATAGTACAATTGCGTTTTGTCAGAACCAAATTCAATTGTCATTTTAGCATCAGCCGTTGAGGATAGCTCGGCCACGGTCCGCTGCCGATTTTTATCGGGGGCCCAAGGCAATTGCCCTAGGAAATGAGTCATCTGCGCCGTTCGTATATCTATAATATTAAATGCATCTGCATATTTAACTAATGATGAAGACCATTTTCCCAAACGCTGTTCAACGTCGCTCGGAACCGATACACCTGACCCTACTTTAAACTCGGAAGCGGACTGTTTAGGAAGCTCTAAAGGCTCGAACAAAAATTGATATTCGCCTTGTGCTTGCGCGAGCCACGCATAACGAGAATTCCGTGTTGGGCTATCTAATTGCAAAAACCACTCTTGCCAAAATCCTTCGTGATGATTCAATCGGACACCGCCAACAATTAAAAATCCAGTCTTTTGAAAAATGCCGCGTGTGCCGACCTGCAGAGGATTTAGATCATCTTGCAATATTGCTTCTTTTCCCAGCAATTCTAAATTTAAATCGTGGCGAACAACTAAAGAATTACAGAACTCGCATACAGTAGAAACTGCATACGCCGTCGTAAACTTAAGGCCGGCGCCACATTGAGGACACAGAAAATCTTTCATTGCTTCCCATTCAATTAGCGATTCTTTGAAGTGTCAAAATAAATTACGTTAAATTTAAGATTCCCAAATTGACGCCCGGAAACCGCGCTCGCTTTAAAAAACGATCAGTCCGTGATAATCTATAAACGATTCATAGAATTTGAATCTGGGCCGCTCGGATGCAGCCCTAATACAGTATGTAAGCGGAAGAAAAAAAACAGAATTTGAAGGAGTAGATTCGATGTTTTCATTAAACCGCTTATTCGTATTTTCGATTTTCGCACTTTCAACGATTACCTTAACAACGTCCTGTAAATTAATCAATGACGACTCCGTAACGGAAACAGTGACACAATCACCGGCTGACTCTACTCCTGTCGTTGATTTCTCGGTAGTCGAAGATAATGGGCCAACGACGCCGCCCAATGATGATCCCGGAACTTTACCTCCGCCCGTTTTAAATCCCGGTGATGTCGAATTTGAAGAAGGTTTTTCCATCAACAATGACGCGCTTTACACAAATCAGACATTTGTAGATCTCACATTTAGAACACTAGCTCCGTCTAAAATTAAAATTGGTAAGACCTTAAACTGCGCCGATGGCCAATGGGAAAACTACGTAGATCAAAAACGCATTAACTTGCTTGAGTTCAACACATCGGTAACTTATTCCGTTATGTTTCAAGATTGGGAAGGCGGACGATCAACATGTTATCGCAAATCTATCATCCACGATGATGTGGGCCCAGATGTTGTATTTCAAACCTACCCAGCTGCGAGTATCGAAGTCGGCATGACCGCTGATATTTCATTCTATGTTCGTGATGACCGATCGGAAACTGTATCGGTTGACTGTTCATTAAATAGTATTACGAAGTCATGTTTCTATGGCAACAACAAAGTATCCCTGCCGCAATTACCAGTGGGCACTTACACGTTCACAGTAACGGCAAAAGATGACTTACAAAATATCACGACCCGTTCTGTGACGTGGAACGTTCATAGTTTGTATAAAAACGTCGTTCAAAAGGTAACCGTTAACAACTACAAAAAAGTCGACGTGTTGTTTGTAATCGATAACTCGGGATCCATGGAATACGAGCAGCGGAGCATGGCTCAGCGTACATCCCAGTTTCTGACGATCTTGCAAGGCTTAGACTATCAAATCGCAATCACAACAACAGATCCACGCAATATCAACTTGGGCGATGGCCGACTGATTCCACTCACAGGTGGCAACGGTAAAAAAATCATCGATGCGTCGATGCAAGTGTCAACAGCACAAAACCTATTGAGCCAAACATTGCAACGCCCGGAAACTGGCTCGGGCGAAGAACAAGGCATCCGTTCTGTCTATCGCGCCATCGAACGCTACGGTGCTAACGAAAGTGATTTCCGCTCGTTTTTCCGTGATGGTGCACAGTTGTCTGTCGTGTTGATTTCCGATGAAGATGAATCCGCGAATACGACAAAAAATGATCCGGCTAGTTTACTCAGTTTGATTAACTCAACATGGAGCGGACAAAAACGTTTCAATTTCAATTCGATCATCACGCGCCCAGCAGACACGGCTTGTAGAAACACATTCGGCTATTCCTACGGTGAACGCTACAAAACTATTTCCGACATGACCGGCGGGGTTCTTGGAAATGTGTGTGATATGGATTACACAGCGCAGGTATCCGGCATCGCCGACGAAATCAGACGTTTGCTTAAGACACTGACGTTGTCCTGCCAGCCTTTGAGCCAATTTCCTATCGTAATCAAGAAGGATGGCGCTGCAGTGTCTCAGTCGTATACTATTGAGGGACTGAACATTAAGTTTACAAAAGAACTAGATCCGGGAGCCTACGAAGTCGAATACACCTGCTTAAAATAAAACAGTAAAAACCGCCTGTACCAAAGTGGTACGGGCGTGAACTAAATAGACCTAACTCCTCAGAAATCAGGTATTCTAATAAGGAAGTGGGGGCCCATGAAAGCACGTAAAACCTGGTATCTATTCCTAGCTATTTCTTTTTTCACAACCACGATGTTTTTCAATAACTGCGCTCCAAGCGGTGAAGAAGAATCAACAGATGCATCAAATTCAGAGCAAGCCGCAGAAATTGTAACTGACTTTAGCGGAAAGCTAAGCGGCAGTTTCACACAAGTGTACGCAGACGGTAAAGCTTATGGTTACGCCTATGATTCAATGAACAAAACAAAGGTAATTAAAGTTATCTTCTATGCCAACGGCCCTGTCGGAACTGGAACTTACGCCGGTGAAGTTATCGCTAAAGAAGCTGGCGTTGGTGCGAGTGCCGGTCACTATTTTACATTCAAACTTCCGGCTGCCTTTGCCAACGGAACCCAACAAAAAATGTATGCCTATGGCCACGAAGCCAAGGCTGAATACTTAATAGCATTAAGTCCAAAAACCTACGTAGCCTATACGCCAAAAGCAGAACCTTTCTATAACGCTAACGTGGGACCCTTCATAGCTACCAACTGCACTCGATGCCACACGTGGACTCACGCTAACCTATTTGGTGGACCTTTGATGTCGCCAACGCCTTTCGCTGGCGGTACAGCAACAAATAATAAACTAATCCGTAAAATGAGCGGTGCTGATGGCCACTCGGGCGGTATGTTCTGCAGTATGGGCACTGGATTCTGTGCAGCTATACAAGCATGGTGGACTGCTGAGTTCCAATAGGAACTCTATATTTTTTTTCAAGGCCAGACATTGTACTTGCTAAATTTCCCTTAAAACTCGATAAGTGTCCCATGGTTAACATCGGACAAATGAATCAATTAAAAATTGTAAAGCGAACTATTTACGGGCTCTTCCTTGATGGCGAAGACCTGGGCGAGATTCTATTGCCGAAACGCTTTGTGCCTGATGATTTCACTGTGGGTGAAGCCATGAATGTATTTCTGTATTTAGATTCTGAAGACCGCCTGGTGGCTACCACTCAACAACCTAAATCGATGGTGGGTGAATTTGCGTACCTGACTTTGAAGTCTGTAGAGGGCGTTGGCGCGTTTATGGATTGGGGTTTAGATAAAGACCTTTTCGTACATTACACTCAGCAAACGCGTGATGTGGTTCCAGGCGAAAAATACCTAGTGTACCTATACCTGGATGAATCAGGTCGTATTTCTGCATCGATGCGCACAAACAAATACCTTAAAGACATGCCAGAATCATCGCCGCTGTTAAATCAAAAAGCTAAAATTTTAGTCTATGCTAAAACCGATCTTGGTTATAAATGCGTAGTGAATAATGAATTTGACGGTTTACTGTACCATTCTGAAGTTTTCGAAAACTTAAAATTAGGCACAGTCACAGAGGCCTACATCAACAAAATCAGACCGGATGGCAAGATTGATTTGATCCTAAAAAACTCAAGCGGTGATGCCCTAGACGATATCGCGAGCCTTATTTTAGAAAAATTAGCCGCTAACAATGGCACTCTAACAGTGAACGACAAAAGTTCTTCGGAAGAGATTGCTCAAGTATTTCAAGTCAGCCGCAAGAAATTTAAAACGGCATTGGCTGGTCTGTACAGCAAGCGAGTTATCTTGGTTACCGAAAAAGGAATCGAACTCGTTAAAAAATAGTCGGTGCTAATAGGTGGCCCATTGCCACCCGCCTTCAAACTATGTTACGTTTGAAGGGCGATGACCGTACAAAATGATTTTAATCTGATTCAACACAATACATTTAAGCTGAACTCGATCGCGCGCTATTTTGTCGAGCTAATCGATATCACGGACCTTGCCTACATTACTCAATTTGCCAAAGAGAAGAACGTTGCTATCCGCGTTTTAGGCGGCGGCTCTAATTTAATATTACCAGAAAAAATCGATGCCTTAGTTGTTCATAATAAACTTCTCGGAACCCGCATCGTTCAAGACACTCCCGACAACATTACAGTGGCCTGTGCTTCGGGAATGAACTGGCACGAATTTGTGATGTCGACCATCGCAAGCCACCAATACGGATTAGAAAATTTGGCGCTGATTCCAGGAACCGTGGGCGGCGCCCCGATTCAGAATGTAGGTGCATACGGCGTCGAGGTAAATCGTTTTATTTCTCGAGTGCATGGTTATGATTTTGAATCGGGAACCACGCGCTCGTTAACAAATTCGGAATGTCTTTTTGAATATCGACACAGTGTTTTTAAAACTCCGGCTTTTAAAAATTTCTTCATCACCGAAGTAGAATTTCAATTACTGAAGAAAGCAAATCCTGTGATAAGTTATGCGGAACTGGCTCATGCGTTTAGCGGATTACCAGCTCGACCACAAGATGTAGCCCAAAAAGTGATTGAGGTTCGCACCAAGAAACTACCTGATGTCGCTGTGATCCCTAACGTAGGTAGCTTTTTTAAGAACCCTATCGTCAGCGCACAGCAATTGGCTCAGCTCAAGCAAGCGACACCCGATTTAGTTTCCTACCCGCAACCTGATGGCCAGTTCAAACTGGCGGCGGGGCAATTGATTGATAAATTGGGCTTTAAAGGCCGCCAGCAAGGCAGTGTCGGCATGTATGATAAACAAGCCTTGGTGATGGTGAACCTAGGCAGCGGACGTCGAGAGGACGTGGTAAAACTAGCCGATTGCGTTCGCCAAGCCTGCGTCGAGGTTTTTGGCGTTACACTGGAAACAGAACCTATATTTTGGTAGTGATACGAAGGTGCCTAGCACCGGCAGAGATTAAGGAATATAGTATTTAACTTCTAGATCTAAATCTAAACGCTGGTGGTAACAATCCGAATCGGGATCGTTATCGCCTGTGATAACAAACTGTAATACCTGTTTAGTATCGACCGCTCGAGCACCCAAGCGAGTCAGGATTTCAGAATCAAAGTTAAGTTTGATTTTACCGAACTCTTGAGTCACTGGCCACTGACAGTTAGATAG
>CAZCHT010000143.1:0-11908 GCA_964498705.1 uncultured Bdellovibrio sp.
TACGGCGCGTTTTTCGAGTAGATTCTTCGCATTCTCTATCGCTTTTTCGGATCTTTTCATAAGCGTAAGTTTAAGGTCATCAATATCGATCATTAAGTTTGCATGCAATCGCTCTTTAATTTTTTTATCAATGGAATGTTTCTTTTTTGAAATTGCACTAAAAAGCGATTGTCTTGATTTTTCATATTCAACTTCAGATTCAACTTTTAATTTTTTCCCTTTACGCAAATCTGGATCAACCCATTCGGCAGAAACGCCCACTATCTCTTCATGAAGTCGTGTTGCCCGTTCACCGTAGAGTGCGACTCTTCCTAGTAATATTACTTTCGGGATATTTCCATCTGCACTTGCGAAGCAAGATCGCGACAGATCATCATAAGCAAAGCCCTGGGTTAATAGCCTACCAAGTAATCGTTGTGATAGCTTGTGCTCTAAATGCAAGTGAACAACCGAACCGTCCATTGCACCACTGTCTTCAAATACAATGGGCCTAACTGGCGCACTTCTACGCCATTCAGCTGTAGATCTTTCATTACTCATTGGCTCTCGAAGCTGATCGATCGCTTCTGTCCAATTTGTTTTTTTTGTAAGACTATCCTGATCAGAATCAATGACGTAAGCGTCAGAATCCTTAATTTCTATTTTATTTAATTTAGGTGCTCCAATTACGTTTAAGCCAACATCAATAGCCTGCTTAAATTGCTCATTAGTAAATCCTATCCAGTCAGACGAGTCTTGGAGTTGATTTCTTAAATTTGATATACTTTTAAGAATTTCTTCACGTCGCTCATCATCGTCTAAAAATTCAGCTTTAAACGCTTTTGATTTACTTTCCTCAACTTGAAATGATTCATACTTTTTTCTTAACTCTTCAATAGAATTTCTCTTAATCACTGAGCCTTTTAAGTCTTCAGCCAGTTTTTCCTCAACTACTTGAGCCACGCTGCCAAGCTGCTTTCTAATAGTATTTGTTTTATCAATCAGCACTTTTAGAATTCGATCTTCAGGACGATTTTTATAAAAAAAGTAATGGCAATAAACGATTTCTGATTCCTGAAGTTTTCGATCAATCCGGCCATTACGCTGCTCCATCCGACTTGGATTCCATGGAACATCATAATGAAACAAATTAAAGCAATGCTTCTGAAGATTTAGACCCTCTCTGGCCGCATCTGTACATATTAATATTCGAAGTGGTTCAATAGCTGGATCAGCATTAAATTTTTTCTTTATTTCCTCACGTTTCTCGATCGATGTCGTTCCATGATATACTTCAATTCTTTTTTCACTCAGATCAGTTCCAGCTATTATCTTTTTCAACTCTTCATGAATATATCTTTTTGAATCTTCCCACTCGGTAAAAATTATGACCCTAGTATTGCTCCAGCTTTTGTCGTTTGATTTTTCGTTTCCTACAGCAGCACATTGATTTTTGGAAATCCAGTCTATAAGCTTCAGCAATTTTTGGTCAGGAATAGCTCTGGCTTTATTCGCTATTAATTCCATTTGCACAAGCAAACCAAGTTCTTGCTCAATAGAGCCATTTATGCCGAGGCTTAGCTCAGTTGCCTTTTGCATTTGGGCTTCAGCTTCGATGTCATTTGTCTCTTCGTCTATCATTGCGCGCTCATCGTCAGGACCAATACCGCCAGAAAGTAAATCGAATTTAAGATTTCTTTCTTCCTCAACAACTTTCACAGACTCAGATCCAATATTTTTTTCTATTGTTTTTTTATGAACTTTTAGCGTCCGATAAAATGCTTCAACCGACGAGAGCAATCTTTGCTGTAAGTTTGAAAGAACTAGCCCAGACGCTTTTTGAGTACCTTTCGGCGCCTTACTCAGTCTTTGCTCACGAAGCTCAATATATTGACTTAGTAACTCAGCAAGCTGCATTTCCGGCACTTTAGAAGATTCTGAGGTTTCAATGTCTATCTGTACTACTTCTCTTTCTGGTAGGCCTCCAACATTACATTTTCGCAAATCTTCCTTTAGACGCCTAATCATAACTTCTTTACGTAATTTTGGATCGACCGGAATCCCACGCATAAATCTTTGAGGATCTAAAATTTCCAGCAGAGCGGAAAAACTATTGCTATGACCGTTATGTGGTGTCGCTGATAAAAATAGACGGTGCTCGAATAGCCAAGATAACTCGCGAACAGATGTAGTTAGTTGTGAATCAATGGCGTATTTTAACCCTGTGGATGGAGCCGCATGGTGGGCCTCATCCAGAATTAAAAGCGATCCCACTTTATTTTGTCCCAAAAAATCTCGTAAACCAGATGTGTAATTTTCATCAATTAGTAATTTTTGTGAAATTAGAAATCGAGTATTTGTCGACCACGGATTTATTGAATATCCGCGTTCTTTTCTTAAGTTGCTTATAAAATCTCTATCAATAATTTGAAACGAAAGGCCGAATCTATTTTCTAGCTCAGATTTCCATTGCTGAATCATCGATGGGGGTGCCGCCACGACAACGTAGTTTGCTTTTCTTCTTAGTAAAAGCTCTCTAACTATTAAACCTGCTTCAATAGTTTTACCAAGACCAACATCATCTGCTATGAATAGATTTACACGCGGCATCTGCAGTGCTCTACGCAATGGCTCAAGTTGATAAGCTTCAATTTTAATACCTGCTCTAAATGGAGCCTGAAATAGCTTTGGGTTAGTTGCTGTAACACAGTTCCATCTGATCGTATTTAAGTATGCGGCAAACTTTTCAGGCGGATCAAAACCCTTATCAATAATTTTTTGCCAATTATCTGATTCAATGATTTTTCCATCACGTTCTTTTTCCCAATAAACTTCTAGCTTTTTGCCTTGATCATCGTCGTCTATGCATGCCAGCGACAGCGTTGTAAGATTTGATTTTAATCCTTTTCTAACGGACTCTACTAAATAACGACGCTGCCTAACCTCAATCAGGTTTCCAACCTGCGGAATAATGACTTCCATTTAAATCTCTTTTTCTTTCTGAGGAGATCCTTTTAAATATTGGTCGACAACAGTCTTTAAAAACCGCCAGTGCTTTCCGACTTTTTGGCCTGGAATAATACCCTCTTGTACAAGTTTGTACGTTGTGGATTTAGGCAGCTTTAAATATACAGAAAGTTCGTCAATAGTTAGGACTTGATCATTCATTGTAATTCCCTCAGCCAAACTAGTATTACTAGTTGTTAACCAATTGATGAGCTTTGATATCAGTTGTTAAGGTAATTGTGGCTAAATCTAGACTTTAGTTGGTAACTTGAACTCGGCTATCGAAATTTGATTTTAATTTTGAATATCCAATTTGAATGTTTTATCAGCTATCGCTTTTTGCAAAATGGCGGTTACAAGTTTCTGTCTTGAAATTTCGCTGTCATCAGCCAAATCCGTTAGCTTATTGAGTAAATCTTTCGGTAACCGAAAGGTTATGGCCACGAGCGGATTGTCATTTTTTAGCTTTTTTATTTTCATATTGGGACATTCTTTCAATTTAACGCCAAATCAGCAACCACTTTTTGGTTGCTGATTGTGACACCTTGTGTTACGATAAGATATGGCAAAATGGGTTTTGTACGCAAGAACTTCTACAAATAGACAGGAAAAAGGACTAGAAGCTCAAGTAAGGGCTTTAAAGAGTTTTGCCGAGCAAAAGGGTATCGCTGAGTTTGATATCTTCAGCGACGAAGGAATTTCAGGCGCGAAATCTAGTCGACCTGGACTTGATCAGTTGATGGCAGCTATGCGAATGGGCAAATACGAAGGAATCGTTGTCTATAGCTTTTCAAGATTTGCAAGATCAACAAAACACTTACTTGAAGCTCTTGATGAATTTCAGAATCTGAACGTGGGTTTTATTTCACTGTCAGAGTCGATTGACACAAATTCTGCTATTGGAAAAGCGCTATTCACAATTATTTCGGCGATCTCGCAATTAGAAAGAGAACTCATTAGTGAACGAGTTAAAAATGGATTAAGTAATGCTGTCGCAAAAGGTAAACTGTTAGGTAGAAAGCGTACTCGCAATTCTATATTGATTCGAGAGTTGGCATCAAGAAATTATTCTTATCGAAAAATTGCAGCGTTAGTTGGTTGCAGCACCACTACCGTTCATCGTGAGCTTAGCGCTGTTCCTAAAACCTCTACGCTCAAAGTGGACTACGTTAACAAGACAAATGAATAAGGAACATAGCTTAGGTAGCGATGTGGAAAATTAATGCGAATACTTAATATTACAGTTTATGCTAAAAAAGTGAGGTTAGAAAATGAAACAATCTAATGGCACCAAGTGGAGTTACCAAATAAAAGCCGCTGAGCAACTCGCACGCCACTGCGAAAATCCAAAGTACATCGGTGCCGTGCTGGCCGGAGCCGTATCTTGTGGAAAAACAAACATTTTAATTCATACGCTAAACATTATCTGCAAAAGAAATAAAAATGCCAAAATTCTTTTCTTGGCTTATTCGCAAACTAATCTCAAAGATCAAACAATCACAGCCTTTGCTGATAAAACCAGTCCTGTTAAGCCCAAGTTTTCATTCGGCACCCTAAAAGATTTAAATGTTCAAGTAACCGTCGCGATTCCTCAAGAATTCGATCACAAGTCTAATCAGTCTTACGAATACATTGTCATCGACGAGGCTCACCAGTGGTTTACATCGAAGTCTGTACTAGAAAATATTATTCATCGGTATAAAATCAAAAAATTGATTCTCGCTACTGGTACTCCAAGTTTGTTTAATAGTTACAATGCCGGAACCGATGGTCGCAAATTCGCAATCAGCTATATAGCAGGCGAAGAAATGTTAAAACTGGGAATTTATTGCCCGCTGGATTTGGATCTAGTGAAAGTTATCGACTACAAAGACACTCAGAAAATTTTGTCGCTAACGTGGGCTAAGGCAAAAGGAAATCAAGATTTACTTGAAAAGCCCGTAATCGTTTGCCAAGACATTTTACAAGCGAATGAAGCAAAAAAGTTTCTTTGTTCTGAAGGATACAAACCGTCACTAGCTACAGCAAATGCTGACCCAGGAAACCTAGAAATCAACAAATTTAAATATGATGAAACTGATTCTTTAGTCATTATTAATCGTGGAATACTCGGACTAAATATTCCAAATGCCACACTAATGGTTTGTTTAAAAAATACATCTAACATTGAGCTACTTCTTCAAATTATGGCTCGTATGTTTCGGTGCCATAGCAAAGGAAAAAAGAAAACTTTCTGGATGCCCGCCACTACTGCAGACTGGAATAAAAAAATTGCACTATTGAATCGCGTAATGAGTCTGAATAAAATCGAAACAATGAAAAGCTTTACCGGAAAGTCACCCAAAGATCCGTATCAAATGTCCGCCGTTTAAATGAAAATTATTGACTGTGTTTGGCCACGATCATGATTTCATTTTTTTAAATAGAAAGCAGGACTGTAAAAGCCTTTGTAGCAAAGGAGTTAAAGTGTCGACTAATGAGACGATCACGATCATAGATTAACGGACATGATCGTAGTAATCGCTTAACAGTTCGACAACTTATTTCGATAAATAATATGATGAAAACAATTGGCCTGTCCACCACACTAAAAAAACTAATGGAAGAACAAAAGGTTTCTTCAGCGACGCTATCCAAAGTAACATCAATTCCTAAATCTACGATTTCAAGCTATCTCTCAGGCAAGAAGGCCGCTTACTCTCCTGATCACCTTCTTTCGCTTTCATCACATTTTTCGGTCTCTGTTGATTTTCTACTGACAGGCATTGAATCAGATTATGCATTACTAAACACACTTAAAACCGAAGACCTTTTTGAAGGTTGGCTTAAAGTAAAAATAGAAAGAGCGATCCCGTCAAAAGTTTCTAGCAAACGAAAGGAGTCGTAAATGGTTTATAAAGAAATAATTCTTCTCAGCCTTATGTTAAGCATTTTTTCTGGATGCAAATCTGAATCTGATAGCGCCTCTAGTTCCCAAGCGAACACTTGCAGAGGCGAATACACTGTCACCGATACAAATGGAATTGTTCGCCAGCGCTTTAACCAATACGCCGTCAACACTCTTGGTTGTGTTACCGATCCTATGTCGCTATCAGTTTTTGAAAAGCAAGCCGCTACTCGGTTTGATCATAACATCAAATGCACACCACAGAATATTCCGTCAGTGGCTTTGATTAGCAAAAACAATTACTACTGGCCAAGAAACGATTCAATTTATTTAGATTTAAATTCACAGACAGGACAATTTCGAAGACTTGTGTTGGGAAAGACAGCAGATGGCGTTCAGTTATTTCAACGAGAAATTGGATGTTGGTATCAACGCACTGACAATGTGACTGAGAGTTATGGCGCTCGCGATTACGGTCAACAAATACTTTTAGACTTGGAAATGGCAAGCTCATCATTGGAAGTCCATCCTATGGAAGTTTATCGATATACAAAGATTGGATCAAATTGGAATACCATTAGATTTGATGATGCCGAAGGGGTTGGTTGGACTTTTTGTAATCCAGAAGGCTTACCATTTGAATATTGTAGTCTTATGAGAAACGGCAACTATATGTACTACCCCGACAATCTGACGACGGCTGAGATGGCAGCCCTTAAGGCGGAAGCGTTGCTGATTAGATCACAGTTCAACTTTATCGAAATAGCAAAATCAGTTTTTGAACAAAAATGGATTGATGCCATTTCAAACCGCAAGGAGTTTGGCGCAGCAGAGGCAGTTAAGAACAACTACCGTTTTGAATTTGGGATAATAGGTTTGCCGGATATTCCTTTATACATCGATAGAAATTGGCGTTCATTTTTGAGAGGCGAAGCTCCGCAGATGCCCGACACATCAAGCATTCAAATGCCGCCGATCTGCTATAGTGGAAAAAAGATTGTTGTTTTGGACGGAGCCGATGCTGAACTTAACGGTGAAATTTGCTATGTGGCTGGCGTTTACACCTTTACAGAGCGCTAGGAGATATATATGAGCAAACCAAATTGGAAAATTACTAACGAGCAAAGAAATCTATGTCTTGCCGAAATTGAAACGCTAGTGAGTCTAATCGATAGCGGCAACTGGGCATATTCAAGGTCAAAACTTCGAAGTGATTTTCAAGGTTATAAGTTCCATACTTGGACTGAATTGCATCCAGCACTGACCGCTATTCTAGTGATTGCAGGATTTCTTCTCTATTTGTTACCTGCGATTGGTTTGATCATAAGTATCAATATTGCAAAAGCTGGACGTGAAAGATACGAACACCATCTAGCTTATTCAAAGAACAAGAAGCTTATCACCTAATTAAGTTCCCATCAGCCGATGCGGCTTCAATGGCAACATTGGCGCTAATGGCTTTAGTGGCGGCATTGGTTTCATCGGTTTAGCGGGTGCCGCCGGAGGAAGTGGAGCCAGCGGTTTCTTAAATGCACCTGCATTTGATTGAGCATGAACACTATTGAATGCCGATCTGCTGGATGGCTTTGCATGTCGCGCCGCCAGTGTTTGAAGTGCTGATGCAGAATGACGGCTGGCACCTTCAGAAGTTGCAGCACCTTCATCTTTTTTTACAGAACCATAACCTGACGCAACCGAGTGTTCAGCTAAAGCAATGTTAAGTTTTTCAACGGGTGTTAGTTCTTTCATTTTATCTCCAATTTTATTTTTTGATGTGCGTGGCATATTTTATGTGGTTTTCACGACCTTTTCGAAAACAGGGTCCCGTCCGCGCGAAACCTGAATCGTTGTTCCCGAAAAGCTTTTTCTAGGTCCAAGGTTTTGTGCGATAAAGAAAAGGTTTGGTTTTCTTACCTATTGAGGTTTTGTGGATTTTTCCTAGTTCCGTGAGCTGTTTTAATGTTTGCAAAAATCTTTGCTTCCGACAGGCTACTTTGTCTTGCAGTTCTGCCTTAGTCATCCCTTCCTCAACGCCATAAAGTGCTAACATTATTGCTTTGGCGATTTTGTCGTGGCGGACCTCTGCTTTCATTTGCTCTAAAAGCTTCGCTTGCTCCTCGTGGTCATAAACGTCCGACCAAATCGACTTAAATTCTGTGTTCATACAATCCTCCTATATTTAGAAAGATTGTGATTCCCAGCTTTTTATACTTATCTTCTGTCCTTTGTCGCACCAATGCGAGCGCAGAAATCTTCGTCATATTCCATTGAAGCGCAGTCTTCCGGCTTCAGATTAATTCGCTCTTCCGGCGGTGTATAAAGCGGATCACCTTCATCATCTTCATCTGGCATGTCATAAACAAGGTGCTCGGTTCTAATCAGACCGTTTTCATCAATAATGGCGTCTCTTGTTTTTTTCTGATTCAGGTTTACGTCAACGCCTGTTTGTGGAACTCGAAAATTGTGATCGGATTCTTGACTTAAAGTGGTTTTTTCGTCTCCCTTAGCGTATTTTTTATTAAAGTTTATTTTGATTCCGAGAAATTGCGGTAATGGCGGAAGAACATCTTTAGCAATGCCCTCCTGCATTTCAATATCAAGATCCCTGATATAAAATTTCTTGAAGTCATCAAAACCAGCACCTGGGTATTTGGAATTCCAACAAGAAAAAGCGTTTGTGTAATCATTGTCTGTAAAAACTGATTCTATCAAAGAAATGTTCTCATTGTTCGGAATGTAGCTCAATGCTTTGAAGCTAATTGCTCCTAACACGACCTCAAGGTTTTTTTCCCAGCAATTAGCTACTTGCAATTTCCACTCAGAATATTGCTCCTCTGAAATCATCTTTCCCTTGTGGCAGAACAGCCCAATATATTTTGATTTGAGAATATTAAGATCTTCGAGACTAAATTGTTGATTTTTGATTTCGGCAAAAAAATGTCGACAAACATCATTGCCATGGTCTTTTCTTGCGCCTCTGTCTTTTAGATTATATTTTTTTACAAACTCGTTGAATTTCTTTTCAAAAATGCTCTGTGATTCAATATCCTCCATGGGAACCTGAATATCAGAATCACTGTTTTTCTGCGATGATTTATTCGTAGTGCTGGTGTACTCAACCACCATTTTTTGGATCTGTTCTAATCGTTTTGGATGCAAATAATACATAATTACTGGCTGTTCCCATTTATTTCTACGAACTTCTTCACCTACAAGCCATTCTTTATCGCAAATGGATGCTAGCTCTCTACATACATTTGACGACTTCATGGATAGCTCAACTGCAATCTGCTGGTTTGTGATTTTGTATTCAAGTGCATTGGCAAACCACGCTAATAGCACACGAGTTTCAGATAAGTTTAGGCCACTTTTAAGACTTGCAACCAACTTCAGAAAGCAATCATTTTCAATTCCTTTAAATCTCATACACACCTCGTTAGATATTTAAAAAATCGGAATATATTCAAAAATATTATTTTGGGTTCGTTACAGCAGAATGTAGATATAAGCTGCTATCTCAGGAGATAGCCTTACTTACTATACTTTAAACTATATAAAAGACTTACTAACTGCAGACACGTCAGTCTTTCTATATAATACCATAAGAAAGAACGCTTTTTTCTCTTTGCTAATTTTACCGTTGATACAAGACACGCTCGCCGATTTTACAAAGTAGCCGTTCAACATCATAGCTAAGGTCCTGTAAAAAAGTTTTACAGCAGTCTGCTTATGAAAGCATGAACCTTAAAAATTATTTTCAAAACTTGTGGTATTATCTAAGACAAGTATTAATAACGTCACGCCTTGCTTGTTTTGGTTCTAAAAACCAAAGTGACTAACAAACCAAGGAGTTTAAAAAATGAAAAACGGTGCTAACAGTCCTTTTATTACGTCTGGTTCAAGCCCACCCGAAACTTGTTCCGCAATTACAAGTCATGATAACAGCAAAATTTGGATGACATCGGATGAAGCGGCATTGTATCTCCGTTGTAAAATCAAAACTTTATACAACTATAAATGTAACGGAAAACTGACTGGTCACAATCGCGGCGGCACCCGAAAGGGTCAGCTTCTATTTGATAGGTCGGAATTAGATTTGTTCATCACAGGTAAAGGCGTAAAACATGGCCATAGCAAAAAATAAAAACGGCAAATATGATGTACGTGTTACTGCTGTAATTAAAGGTAAGCTTCTTGAAAAGCGCGTGCGTGGCCTTTTATCCAAGGGAGAAGCACGTCATGAAGAAGAGAAGTTACAGATTGCACTAGCGAAACTAAAAGAGCTTGGATGGCACCATGAAGTTACATGGGATGAAGCCAAGAGCGATTTCTATCAACGACAAAGCAACAAGATTTCCTTCTCTACTCAGCAATCTATGAAAAGCATTTTAGATTTACACACTCGAAAGTGGGTTAACAGACGGGTTGATTCATTTACCACAGCTGAAATTGAAGACTTGATTGAAAAATCTTATGTGGACGGTTCATTAGAATCCAAGAAAAAGATTTTAAACTACATTAAATCTGTATTTAAAAGACAGGTTGAGCTTGGCAATCTTAAGGCCAATCCCTGTGGCGATTTAAGATATGGAAAAGCACCTGAAAAAGATTTAATTGCAATGAGCCGTCAGGAAGTCGATTTACTTTTTAGTGAAGCCGTCAAAAATAATCACCCATGGGCTTCGGTCTGGCGCGTAGTCTACGAGCTAGGCTTACGCAGCGGCGAAGGCCTTGCCTTAAAGTGGTCGGATATTGATTTTACAAATAATAGGGTCAGCATTAATAAGTCGTATTGTTCTAAGGAAAAAACTATTGGACCGACAAAAAATCGAAAAGTCAGAACTATTCCGCTGAATCCTGAATTTGTTGAATTTTTAAAAAAACTCAAGGGCACAGACAAGAATGGTGATTTTGTACTCCCACAATTTACAGAATGGAAACGTGGTGAGGCTGCAGAGACACTGCGTGCATTTCAAAATGATCTTGGAATTAGAACAACAAATTTTCATAGTTTACGAGCGAGCTTCATTACACATTTACTACTAAAAGGAACTGCTCTTACAAAAGTTCAACATATGGTTGGTCATTCTGATTTAAAAACCACTCAAAGATACGTGAGACTAGTCGCTTCAGATCTGGATGGCGCAACTGACGTATTATCTTTTGATAGATAACCAAATCGTATTCATTCAAACTTTCGCTAGAGCATTTAAATTTTACCAACTGCCATTTGTTGCGCTAGCGAAAGTAGAGTTCTAACCTTTTCTTCAGGCAACTTATCAATCAGAGCCGCTAGCTGATCTTTATCAGTCGCTTCGTCTTTCCATTCTTTGCAAAGCTGCTTAAAATATTTCTCTGTCATGTCTCCGTACAACTTCAAGAACTTCATTAGACGTTCACCAGTCGGCACATTCTCTCGTCCGTTTTCGATTTGGCTCACATACGAATCTGAGCACCCTAGTTTAGCTCCAGCAGCCCTCATAGAAAGCCCGTGGCGCTCGCGTAGTTGCCTTAAAACCATTGCCTCTGGGGTCAGTATCACTCTTGCTGTCCTACTCGTTTTAGCCATTCCTGAAGCTTACACAAATCCTAAGCAAAATACTACATATTTAGTAAGCATGTAGTTAGTCCAAGTACGTGTCCAACAAAAGTGTCCAAGTTGATTAAGGAAATGATGGGATAATAACGGATATCAGATTGGCAAATATTCTACCTAAGATACTGAAATTAATGATATTAAATGAAATACAGTGAAACAAAAGGAAACCCCGTTAAGTACTTGATTACTGGTACGGGGAAAATGGTGGAGGCGCCGGGAATTGAACCCGGGTCCGCAAGAGTTCCACGAAAAGGCGCTACATACTTAGCCTTTGTTTTTAGTTAGGCTATCGGACTTCCAAAGACAAAATTCCAATAGTCACCCCCGCAGTTTATTTAGGTCGATGCCCTGTAGAGAACAACATTCAACCGGTACGACATTAATAACAGATCTTCAGCTCAACATCGTCGATTCAACTGGGATCCGTGACAGAACTA
>CAZCHT010000144.1:0-11553 GCA_964498705.1 uncultured Bdellovibrio sp.
ATCAAAGGCTTTTAGCCTGATTCTAATTTTTTGACTGTTCATAGCACTCTCTGTGTTAATGTACTTTTTTTGTACTTTATTTCTACGCGGTTCTTCACTGATTTAGCCCCATCAAAAGCTTGATCCCCAAATAAGAAGTGAGGGAACTTTCTGTAGGCATATTTTCAGGATTCGTGAATATTTACAAATTGAGAGAATAAGTCAATGTTTTTTTTATCGACCGAGTGAATTTAGTATTTCTGCCAAAATTTTTGGGTTCACAGAAGCGTACTGAAAAAATTCCATTGAGAAGCTCGCGCGCCCTTGACTCAAGCTTCTGACGTCAGTTGCGTAACCAAAGAGTTTCTCTAGAGGAATCTCGGCTGATATAACTTGTATACCCTGGCTCTTCATTTCAATCGAGTTAATTTTACCACGGCGAGCATTAATATCGCTCACTACGCCGCCTGTATAGGATTCAGGACAATTAACCTCAACCTTGAAGATAGGCTCTACAAGCTCGCACGCCGCGGCCTTTAATGCCTCTTTAAACGCGTACATAGTTGCGGTCTTAAATGCCAACTCTGACAAAGCTTCTTTTCTAAGGTCGATGCTTAAAAGTGTGCATTTTATACCAATTAAAGGAAGACCGGCTTTAACGCCAACCTCTGCAGATTCGCGGAAACCATCTTCGACAGCTTTAAGAATATCCTGAGTGAAATCTTTCGTTAAAGCCACGTTCGACTTAAACTCAAGACCCTTATCGTAAGCAATTTGCTCGATCTTAAGATCAACCCTAGAGTAATGACCCTCTCCGGCAATTTCCCGCTCGAAAGTATAACTAGCATTAGCTGATTTTGTAATAACTTCTCGATAGGAAACCTGAGGCTTACCTGTATTTACTGCAATTTTAAATTCGCGCTTAAGTCGATCTAGTAAAATTTCTAAATGCAATTCACCCATACCGTAAAGAAGAGTCTGACCAGTTTCTGGGTCAGTTTTCAAACGACATGAGGGATCTTCTCTTTCCAGCTTTTGAAGAGCGGCAATCATTTTCTCTTGGTCGCTTGAAGATTTAGGCTCAACTACCAATGAAATTACAGGTTCAGGAGATTTAATCGACTCAAGCGAAACCACGCGTTTGTCGCTACAAAGGGTATCGCCCGTACCAGAAAGCTTAAGGCCAATCACCGCACCGATATCACCGGCACTTAGAGATTGGATTTCCTCTCTGTGATTAGCATGCATTTTTAAAAGCTTTTGAATTTTTTCGCGCTTGTTCAGACGAGGATTCATTACCGTATCACCAACATTTAACTGGCCACCGTAGGCACGCACGTACGTCAAGTTTCCAGAGAAGGGATCATTGGCAATTTTAAACGCTAATCCACAGAAAGGATCTTGCGAGTTAACTTTAATCTCTATCGGCTCACTCGTATGGAGTGAGGTTCCATAAACCACTTCACGATCCAGAGGAGACGGCAAGTAGTCAATAACACCATCAAGAAGAGGCTGAATGCCTTTGTTTTTAAATGCAGAGCCGCAGAACACCGGAAATGCTTTTAATTTTAAAGTAGAGTTTCTTAGAGAGGCTTTCAATTGTTCTAAAGTAAGATCGCCACCATTTAAGTATATTTCAAGTAGGGCATCATCTAGTTCGACAATTTTCTCAATGACTTTACTGCGGAATGATTTCACTTCCTCAAGATTTTCAGCCGGGATACCAATTGTTTTATACGTGTCTCCCATTTTTGAAGATGAGTCTTCCCATAAAAAAAGCTTCATATCCAAAAGGTCAATTACACCGGTGAACTTATCTTCTGCACCAAACGGAATCTGCACTGGTATTGGATTTGCTGCCAATTTCGTTTCAATAGATTTAACAGACATGAAAAAATCGGCACCGACTTTATCCATTTTATTAATAAGGCAAATACGCGGAACTTTATGTTTGTTCGCCTGGCGCCAAACAGTTTCAGATTGCGGCTCAACACCATTGGCAGCATCAAATACAGCGACAGCACCATCAAGAACGCGAAGAGAGCGTTCAACTTCGATAGTGAAGTCCACGTGTCCGGGAGTATCAATGAGATTAATTTTATAATTTTTCCAGATTAACGACGTAGCGGCTGACGTGATAGTGATACCACGCTCTTGCTCTTGGACCATCCAATCCATGGTGGTGTTACCGTCATGGACTTCGCCGATTTTATGATTTTTTCCTGAGTAGAAAAGGATTCGTTCAGACGTGGTAGTTTTACCAGCGTCGATGTGAGCCGCAATTCCGATATTTCTGCTGTAGAATAATTCTTTATCAGAATTGGGCCCTTTAGCGGACATCAATATTACCAGTTGTAGTGAGAGAATGCCTTGTTGGCTTCAGCTTGTTTGTGAACGTCTTCACGTTTTTTGATCGCATTACCTTTGTTGTTGTATGCATCTAAAACTTCACCAGCTAAACGCTTAGCAAAATTCTTTTCACCACGGTTACGTGAGAAATCGATCAACCATTTCATCGCTAATGAAAGACGACGAGTTGGGCGAACATCAACTGGAACTTGGTATGTAGCTCCACCTACGCGGCGAGAACGCACTTCGATAGAAGGCTTAGTATTTTCAATAGCTTTTTTCAAAACGTTTACTGGCTCCTCATTAGGTACTTTACCTTTAAGCTCATCAAGAGCTCCGTAGAAAAGACTTTGAGCAGTCGCTTTTTTACCTTGAATAGTCATCTTGTTGATGAACTTTGCGAAAACTAAATCGCGGTAAACTGGATCTGGTATAATTTCACGTTTAAACGTTTTTTTTCTTCTAGACATGTTTCAATATTCCTTGTTTCTAAACTGTAATTCTAATTATTTCTTAGGGCGTTTAGTACCGTATTTAGAACGGCTTCTAAGTCTTCCGTTAACGCCTTGTAAGTCAAGAACGCCGCGAACGATATGGTAACGAACACCCGGAAGATCTTTTACCCTGCCGCCACGAATAAGAACAACGCTATGCTCTTGTAAGTTATGACCGATACCTGGGATGTAAGAGATAACTTCATAACCATTAGAAAGACGAACTTTTGCCACTTTACGTAACGCTGAGTTGGGTTTCTTTGGAGTTGTCGTATAAACACGAGTACAAACGCCTCTTTTTTGAGGGCACGAAGCCAATGCAGGCGACTTAGTCTGGCTCTTTTGTTGAACTCTCTCACGTTTGATTAACTGATTAATAGTTGGCACACTTTCTCCTTCAAAATCTACGCTTAAATATCTAAATCAACAATGCCCGTCAAGACCTAACTTTAGGGACATGATAAAATCTGTATAAGATCTATTATAGAACCCGCTGGTTTTTGCGAGCGGGTTCTAAATAGGTCCTATCTTGCTGACATTGTCATGCCAGGAAGAGCGGCTTCCATTTCCATTTCTTCGTCTTCAGTAATGATTACTTTCCAACGTTTGTATGCGGATAGACCTGTTCCAGCTGGAATCAAGCGACCCATGATAATATTTTCTTTAAGACCACGTAAATGATCCGTTTTTGAATTAATTGCAGCATCCGTAAGAACTTTTGTAGTCTCTTGGAATGACGCCGCAGAAATCCAGCTTTCAGTGCTCAATGAAACTTTAGTGATACCTAGCAATAAAGGTTTGAACGTTGCTTTAACGCCGCCTTCTTGAAGTACACGTTGGTTTTCAAGATTTAATGAAAACTTTTCAGCTTGCTCGCCCGCTAAGAAGCGAGTGTCGCCAGCATCTACGATTTCTACTTTACGCAACATCTGACGAACGATGGTCTCAATGTGCTTATCGTTGATGTTAACACCTTGTAGACGATAAACTTCTTGGATTTCGTTTGTTAAGTACGCAGACAATTCTTTTTCACCTAATACCGCAAGGATATCATGTGGATTAGTTGGACCATCCATTAAAGGCTCACCCGCACGAACGAATTCACCTTCACGGACACCTACGTGTTTACCTTTTGGAATCAAGTATTCACGCTGCTCGCCTACATCTGGAGTTACGATCACACGTTGTTTACCTTTAACGTCTTTACCGAAAGTTACGTAACCATCGATTTCAGAGATGATACTTGCTTCTTTTGGTTTACGAGCTTCAAACAATTCAGCAACACGAGGAAGACCCCCAGTGATGTCTCTTGTTTTAGAAGTTTCTCTATGGATCTTCGCGATCACATCACCCGCAAATACTTCTTGTCCGTCGATCACAAGTAATTGTGCGCCAACTGGGATCAAGTAACGTGCTGGAATGTCACGACCTGGAAGATTCAATAGTTTTCCGCTCTTATCAAGCAACGCTACCGTTGGCTTGTTATCTGATGATTTAGATTCAGTAATAACTTTCGTAGCGAAACCAGTCACCGCATCCACTTGCTCTGTCATAGTAGAGCCTTCTTCAATACCTACATATTGAACAGTCGCTGTTACTTCAGAGATAATTGGATTTGAGTACGGATCCCACTCAGCAACTACAGATCCTTTTTGAACCTTGTCACCTTCTTTGTAGTTAAGAATCGCACCGTAAACTAGTTTAAATCTTTCACGCTCACGACCAGTATCATCAATAACCAATGCATCACAGTTACGATTTAGAACTGTTAATTTACCAGTTTTGTTAACTACTGACTGAACATTGTGAAGTTTCAAAATACCATCATAACGTGATGTATGAACCGATTGTTCAACCGCACGAGAAGCCGCACCACCCAAATGGAATGTACGCATAGTTAACTGTGTACCTGGCTCACCGATAGACTGAGCTGCGATAATACCAACTGTTTCACCTAAGTTAACAGTCGCACCACGAGCTAAATCACGGCCGTAACATTTTACGCAAACGCCACGTTGAGTTTTACAAGTTAATGCAGAACGAATTTCAACTTTTTCGACACTGGCAGCATCGATACGTTTAATTGCCGCTTCATCAATTTCATCGTTAGCTTTTACAAGAACTTTTCCTGTCACAGGATCAAGGATGTCTCGTTGAGCTGTACGACCTAAAATACGATCAGATAATGGCTGAATAATTTCGCCAGATTCAAATAATGGAGTTACTTCTAATCCATCATCAACTCCGCAATCGATTTCAGAAACAACTACGTCTTGAGCAACGTCAACTAGACGACGAGTTAAGTATCCTGAGTTCGCTGTTTTCAAAGCTGTATCGGCCAAACCTTTACGAGCACCGTGAGTAGAGATGAAGTATTGATGAACCGTCAAACCTTCACGGAAATTCGCCGTGATTGGTGTTTCGATGATCTCGCCTGACGGTTTTGCCATCAAACCACGCATACCACCGAGCTGTCTGATCTGATTCGCAGAACCCCGGGCTCCGGAATCCGCCATAATGAAGATCGAGTTGAATGATGGTTCAATTGTTTCTTTACCATCGATGACGAACTTTTGTTTTTCAATTTGGTTCATCATTTCTTTGGCAACTTTGTCACCCGTTTGGGCCCAAATATCCACAACCTTATTGTAGCGCTCACCATCTGTGATCAAACCTTCGTCGTACTGATGTTGAATTTCTTCAACTTGAGTTTGAGCGTCTTTGATCATTTGGTTTTTAGATTCTGGAATAATCATATCATCGATACAAATCGACATACCGGCAGCTGTTGAATATTTGAAACCCAATTCCATAATTCTATCAGCTAAGATACAAGTCGCTTTCGCGCCTGCAAGACGGAATGTTTTATCGATAAGACCGGCGATAGATTTTTTAGTCATCACCGTGTTCACTTCAGCAAATGGAACCTCTTTAGGTACCACATCTGACATGATCGCGCGTCCGATAGAGGTTTGTTCTACCTTACCGTTGATTTTAACTTTACAAACCGATTGAAGATCCGCAATACCCGTTTCGTGTGCGTACTGAGCTTCTTGAACTGAAGAATAGCTTTTTCCAGTTCCTTTAGCACCAGGGCGTGTACGAGTTAACCAGTATAGACCCAAGACAACGTCCTGAGATGGATTGATAATAGGTTTACCATTGGCAGGGCTTAGGATGTTATTAGTCGACATCATAAGAACGCGTGCTTCAACCTGAGCTTCTACAGACAATGGAACGTGAACGGCCATTTGGTCACCGTCAAAATCCGCATTGAACGCAGTACAAACTAATGGATGTAATTGGATCGCTTTACCTTCATGTAATAAAGGTTCGAAAGCTTGGATACCTAGTCTGTGAAGAGTAGGCGCACGATTTAACATGACCGGATGCTCTTTAACGACATCAGATAAGATATCCCATACTTCTACTGTTTCTTGATCAACTAATTTCTTTGCTTGTTTGATTGTCGTCGCAAAACCTTTTTCTTCCAATTTGTTGTAAACGAATGGTTTGAACAATTCCAAAGCCATTTTTTTAGGAAGACCACATTGGTGCAATTTCAAGTTAGGACCAACTACGATAACCGAACGACCAGAGTAGTCGACGCGTTTACCAAGTAAGTTCTGACGGAAACGACCTTGCTTACCTTTTAACATATCAGAAAGTGAGCGAAGAGGGCGTTTGTTTGGACCAGTGAATGTTTTACCGCGACGACCGTTATCTAGTAACGCATCAACCGCTTCTTGCAACATACGTTTTTCATTTCGGATGATGATGTCTGGAGCATTTAGCTCCTGTAGACGACGTAGACGATTATTTCTGTTGATAACGCGGCGATAAAGATCATTTAGATCTGACGTCGCAAAACGGCCACCATCAAGAGGAACTAGAGGACGTAAATCTGGAGGCAATACAGGTAGAGCCTCAAGCATCATCCATTCTGGCTTGTTGATAGAGATTTTGAAAGCTTCAACAACTTTCAAACGTTTAGATAATTTTTTAATTTGCGCATCAGATTTCGTTTCACGGATTTCCATGCGTAATTTTTTAGATAAATATTCAGGATCGATTTTTCTTAAAAGTTCACGAACTGCTTCGCCGCCCATACCAGCACGGAAGCTTGGACCGTATTCATTAAGAGCCGCTTGGTAAGCTTCTTCTAACAATACGCTACCTTCTTCAAGTGGAGTGTCTTGAGGGTCGATAACAACATATGCTTCACAATAAAGAACTTTTTCAACATCTTTCAGGGAAAGATTCAGTAAGTTACCGATACGTGAAGGCAATGAACGCAAGAACCAAATATGAGCAACCGGAGTCGCTAATTCGATATGACCTAAACGCTCACGACGAACTTTAGTTTGAGTTACTTCAACGCCGCACTTTTCGCACACGACGCCACGGTATTTCATACGCTTGTATTTACCGCATAGACATTCGTAATCTTTGATTGGACCAAAGATTTTCGCGCAGAAAAGTCCATCGCGCTCTGGTTTGAACGTACGGTAATTGATTGTCTCTGGCTTTTTAACTTCGCCGTATGACCATTCTCTGATCATTTCAGGTGAAGCCAAAGACACTCGTACCGAGTCAAACGAAAGTGGATCTTTTGGTTTATCGAAAAAGTTTAATAAATCTCTCAATCTGAACCTCTTTTAAATTAGTGCTTTAGTAATTCAGAAGATGAATCTTCTTCAGTTGTTTCTTCTTCCGGCTTGTCTGTCAAAATATCAGATTCAACAAGCTGGACGTTTAGTGCTAACGATTGCAATTCTTTTACTAGAACGTTGAACGATTCCGGTAATCCTGGCTCAAGAATGTTTTCGCCTTTTACGATACTTTCGTACATACGAGTTCTTCCTGCTACGTCATCTGACTTAACAGTTAAGAATTCTTGTAGAGAGTAAGCAGCACCGTATGCTTCAATTGCCCAAACCTCCATCTCTCCTAGACGCTGACCACCGAACTGAGCTTTACCACCCAGAGGTTGTTGCGACACAAGTGAGTAAGGCCCAATAGAACGAGCATGAATCTTCTCTTCAACCAAGTGATGTAGTTTCAGCATGTACATGATTCCTACAGTTACTGGATTCGTGAATGGTTCGCCCGAACGACCGTCGAATAGGATAGTTTGTCCTCTTTCTGGCAATTCCGCTTTTTTCAGAAGATTTTTGATGTCCGCTTCAGACGCACCGTCGAACACTGGAGTGTCAACGTGAACGCCGTATCTAACTGATTTTAAAATTTTCTTTAACGACTCTTCATCTGCAGAATCAATTTTCGCAGAAATTTCAGCGTCGTCGTAAATGTTTTTCAATTCTTTCCTGAAACCTTCTTTATCCCAATTGTCGAGATAACGGCTAATTTGGTTGCCCAAGCTTTGCGCAGCCCAGCCCAAGTGGACTTCAAGAATCTGACCGATATTCATACGAGACGGAACCCCTAGTGGATTCAATACCATGTCAACTGGTGAACCATCAGCAAGGTAAGGCATATCTTCCACTGGAAGAACTTTAGAAACCACACCCTTATTACCATGGCGGCCGGCGAACTTATCACCGACTTGTAGTTTACGCTTAATAGCTACGTAAACTTTAACCATTTTGATTACACCTGGAGGAAGCTCGTCACCTTTTTTCAAGCGATCGATCTTCTCGTTGAATACCATTTTAACTGCATCCAATTGGTTACGAGCGCTATCCACGATTTTAGCAACTTGGAATTCCAAATCACTTTCAAGAGGGATGTAGCTTAATAATTCAAATGGAATTGTTTCAAGGTCTGCATTTGTGATGTCTTGACCTTTATTCAATAATTTTTGAGATCCATCTTCATTCAATAGAACGCCAGTTGTTTTCTTACCAACTAGGATTGAACGTAATTTCTCAATCGCGTTATTTTTAATAACGTTGATCTCAACCGACAAATCTTTCTCTAATTTTTTCTTTTTCTCTTCAATGATGACACTTAAACGTTCGTCGCGCTCAGAACCCTCACGAGAGTATACTTGAGCATCGATAACTGTACCGTAAACACCAGATGGAACGCGAAGAGACGTATCCCGAACGTCGCCGGCTTTTTCACCGAAGATCGCGCGAAGAAGTTTTTCTTCAGGAGATAATTGAGTTTCACCTTTTGGAGTTACTTTCCCTACTAGAATAGTTCCAGGGCGAACATCCGCACCGATGCGAACGATACCTGAAGTATCTAGATCTTTAAGTGCTTCTTCACCAACGTTTGCGATATCGCGAGAAATCTCTTCTTTACCTAGTTTAGTATCACGAGCGATACATTCGAATTCTTCGATATGGATCGAAGTGTATGTATCATCATGCAATAAACGCTCAGAAATAAGGATAGAATCCTCGAAGTTATAACCCATCCAAGGAGTGAACGCGACTCGGATATTTTGACCCAGAGCTAATTCACCAAGCTCAGTAGATGGACCGTCAGCGATGATGTCGTTTTTCTTAACTTTATCGCCAGTCTTAACGATTGGCTTTTGATTGAAGCATGTATTTTGGTTTGTACGTTGATACTTGATCAAGTTGTAGATATCTACGTTCGCACCAAGTTCTCCGCCTTTTGCAAAACGACGAACAACGATACGAGCCGCATCGATCTCTTCAACAATACCGTCATTGATAGCAACAACAGATGTACCGGAGTCACGAGCTACTAAACGCTCAACGCCCGTTCCAACAAGTGGAGCACGCGAACGCAACAAAGGAACCGCTTGACGTTGCATGTTCGATCCCATCAACGCACGGTTGGCATCATCATGCTCAAGGAACGGAATCAATGAGGCAGCGATAGAAACCAATTGAGATGGAGAAACCTCCATCAAAGTTACTTTATTTTTCTCTACTAGCTCGTACTCACCATCTTTACGAACAGTTACGTTCGGAGTTGAGATAGAAGCACCAGTCATAGAGTTCATGCTGTCTTTTGTTGCTTGAGCAATTGAGTGACCAGCCTCTTCTAATGCCGACGTGTAAGTGATTGTGCCAGAAATTTGGCCAGCATCTACTTTTCTGTACGGAGTTTCGATGAAACCATAGTTGTTAATACGTGCGTATGTTGCTAACGAGGCGATAAGACCGATGTTTGGTCCCTCTGGCGTCTCGATAGGGCAGATACGGCCGTAATGCGTAGGATGAACGTCACGAACTTCGAAGCCCGCGCGATCACGAGTCAAACCACCAGGCCCAAGAGCTGAAAGACGACGTTTGTGCGTGATTTCAGAAAGAGGGTTTGTTTGATCCATGAACTGAGATAATTGCGAAGCACCGAAGAATTCTTTAACAACCGCGTTCACTGGTTTAGCGTTAACTAAATCATGAGGCATCATTGTTTCAACGTCTTGTAGAGACATACGTTCACGGATAGCGCGTTCCATACGAACCAAACCGATACGGTATTGGTTTTCTAGCAATTCACCCACAGAACGAACACGACGATTACCTAAGTGATCGATATCATCCACAACACCTTTACCATTTTTCAAATCAATCAACGTTTTAACGGTTGAAAGAATATCGTGCTTAGTTAACACGCGGAAAGATGGAGGAACTTCGTCCATGCTGATGTTGAATTTGTGATTGATCTTGATACGACCTACTTCAGATAAGTCATACGTTTCAGGATCAAAGAATAATTTTTCAAAGTACGCCGTAGACGATTCTAAAGTTGGAGGCTCACCAGGACGTAGACGTTTATAGATTTCCACTAACGCTTCGTCTTTGTTGTTAACTTTATCTACTAGCAATGTGTTTCTTAAGTAAGGGCCAACAGTCAAACCGTCGAAGAAAATTAAGAAGAATTTGTCGATACCAGCTTCGATTGCTTTGTTAACAATCGTAGTATCTAACTCAGAGTTAGCATCGCTGAGGATCTCACCAGTGCTCTCGTCGATTAGAGGTTTTGCCAATACTTTACCAGCTAAATCAGCTGGGTTAACTTCAAGTTCTGTTAAGTTGATTTCTTTGATACGCTTAACAATCGCACGTGTAATACGACGACCTGCTTTTACGATCACTTCTTGAGATTTAGGATCTAAGATGTCAACAAGAGCTCTTTGGCCTGACATTCTTTCGATTTCTAATTTTCTATAAAGTTTGCCACCCTTAACAGTCACTTCATCAAGATCGTAGAAGAACTCAAGAAGTTGTTCTGCATTGTAGCCTAATGCTTTCAATAGAATTGTAACTGGGAATTTACGTCGACGATCGATACGTACGTGAATTAGATCTTTTTGATCGAACTCAACGTCTAACCAAGAACCACGGTAAGGAATCACGCGAGCAGAGTAGATTAATTTACCAGAAACGTTATTTTTACCACCATCGTGGTCAAAGAAAACACCTGGAGATCTGTGCAACTGTGATACGACAACGCGCTCTGTACCGTTGATGATGAATGAACCTGATGAAGTCATCAACGGGATTTCGCCCAAGTACACTTCTTGTTCTTTAACATCGCGAATACTACGAGAGCCCGACTCTTCATCAACATCAAATACGATCAAACGTAATGTAACTTTGATTGGAGCCGCGAAAGTCATACCGCGCTGGCGGCACTCTTCCACGTCGTACTTAGCTGGCTCAAGAGTGTAACTTACGAACTCAAGGCTTGCTGTATTGTTAAAATCACTTACTGGAAATACGCTTTTGAAAATGCCGTTTAAACCGGCAATTCCACTGCGATCTGGATCCATGTCCTTTTGCAA